>NZ_CP027848.1:1800000-2095131 GCF_003019275.1 Staphylococcus muscae
ATTCGATACGTTCAAGTTATATACACAACAAGAATTGTTACAAAAATACCCTGAACATGAAGCGGTGATTCGTCGATATGCGAAACAATCAATTGAATAATAGATGATGTAAGCACACCCTTTCCTATTGTATTGATCGGTAGGAATAGGGTGTCTCTTTGAGCCGTTTTTTAACTGTTTACAAGTTCGGCCGTGCTTTATCTACAAATGTGTGTATGCTCGAACGAGTGACAGAGAACTATTAATTTTATATAATAAACGAAAGGAGGAGGGTTGC
Organism: Staphylococcus muscae; assembly: GCF_003019275.1. Taxonomy (NCBI): domain Bacteria; kingdom Bacillati; phylum Bacillota; class Bacilli; order Caryophanales; family Staphylococcaceae; genus Staphylococcus; species Staphylococcus muscae. The sequence continues at coordinate 1,800,278 of NZ_CP027848.1, forward strand.
TGTGAAAGTAAAATATATCGATAAACGTCACTGGCGTCGCCTCTTAGACCGTGATTATATAGAAGTGAAAGTGAATAATAACAAATTTAAGGGGATTATTGGTTTAATTACGATTAACAAAGTGAGAGAGCCATTAGAAGTAACAGTTGTAGGTAAGAAGATGGTTGTCGCCGATGAACAATACCAATGGCTACAAATTGTGCCGGATAAAAAACGTTACAGTTTGACGGTAATGTTCAATGAAGAAGGGCAACCGTTACAATATTATTTTGACATAAATTTGAAAAATATTACGCAAAAAGGCAAGGTGCGCACAGTTGATCTGTATTTAGATGTTCTCGTGCTCCCCGATGGTCGATATGAACTGGTCGACCAAGATGACTTAGAGCGTGCATTACGTGCGAAGAAGATTACACGTAAACAATATCATGAAGCATATATTATTGCACACCAGCTCATGATTCAAATTGATGAAGATTTTGATAGTATACACGAAAAAGCAATGTACTGTTTCAATAAAATCCGTCATAAACACCTGAAACATGAACGCTCAGGCAGATATTGACTGTTAGTAAATAAGATGTACGATCAGAAGGGACGAACTGTGTTCCTTCATTGAATTAAATCATCACACAATGCGAACTTGTAGAGGAGGAACCGTGATGAAGATGGATGATTATCGTTTGCTCATCACATTGGATGAAACAAGAACGTTGCGTAAGGCAGCTGAGCAACTCTATATCTCACAACCTGCTGTGACACAACGCTTAAAATCAATTGAGCGTTATTTTGGTGTTGAAATTTTTATTCGCACAAAAAAACAACTCATTACGACAACTGAAGGTGCAATGGTGATTGCACATGCCAAAGAAATGCTCAATCAAGAACATCTATTCAAAGATAAGATTAAGGCACATATCGGTGCAATTAACGGGAATTTGTCTATCGGTTGTTCGTCGCTTGTCGGACAAACGTTGTTGCCAGAAGTATTAAGTCAATATACATCAGAATATCCGAATGTCGAAGTGAAGCTTCATGTGGGATCAAGTGATGAAATCAAACAGCAGTATAATGATTACCACATTATGATTGTTCGTGGGAATCAATTGTTAAATAAACATAATGATCATTTGATGGACGATCAACATTACTTTATATATCCAACGAGCAAAACGACAGAATTACATAAATTACCATTTATAGAGTTTCAAGCAGACCCAGTATACATTAACCAGATTAAGTCTTGGTATTATCAACATATGTCACAAGATTATCATGCACGAATCAAAGTTGATCAAGTGGCAACGTGTAAAGCACTATTATTAAGTGGTGTCGGTGTGACAATCTTACCGGAAATTATGACAAAAGATTTGGATGATGCACAATTCACGAAGATTAAAGTCGATATTGAGGAGCGTCCTCTTGTACGAGCAACTTATTTGAGTTATGACATGAGTATGATGCAACTCCCTCAAGTCAGTGCATTTATCAGTGTATTGAAGACATATATTAAAGAAGCAAATGTATTATCTCATACAGTTGATGTATAAACATATGACATCCAGTATGATAATAGGTGCGTGTTAAGGCAAACACATATGATGAGCAGTCCAGATTGTTCATGTGAATTTTGAGAAATGCCTAAACGCACTTATTTTATTGCGTCAGATGTATTAGAAAAGGAGAAAATTATGTTTCGTGAACTATTAACGATAAAGAATTATAAATTATTTGTTGTAAATATGATGTTGATTGGTATGGGGATTGCGGTCACTGTTCCATTTTTTGTATTATTTGCGACGAACCAACTGGGTATGACAACGAATCAATTCGGTCTTTTACTTGCGCTAGCAGCAATCAGTCAATTTACAATGAATACGATTGTTGCTCGTTTTTCAGATACCCGTGCGATTAATCGAAAAGCCATTATTGTTGTCGCCCTTTTAATGGGAGCCATCAGCTTTTCACTCCCATTTTTTGTGGACAATATTATTTTGTTCATTGTTTTGTACGCCATTTTTCAAGGTCTCTTTGCACCTGCAATGCCTCAGTTGTATGCTTCAGCACGTGAGTCTATTAATCAGTCGACATCAAGTAGTCGTGCTATCTTTGCCAACTCTGTATTACGTTCTATGTTCTCATTTGGTTTCTTATTTGGTCCATTAGTAGGGAATATTTTGAATCAATCAATGGGATATAATGGTTTATTTGGTGGGACAGTTGCAATTATCTTAACAACATTAGTCTTGCAACTCTTCTTCTTTAAGGATATTAAAGCAGCCAAACCAGTGAGTAATCAAGTGCATACAGAACAAAATGCGCCTTCTATGTTAACGCATACTTATTTGATTGTGCCGTTCTTGGCATTTATTTTATTACATATTGGTCAATGGATGTATACGTTGAACATGCCATTATATGTAACAAACTATTTACATGAAGATGAAAAGTATGTTGGGCATTTGGCGAGTTTATGTGCAGGATTAGAAGTACCATTTATGATTATTTTAGGAATTGTTGCAAGCCGTGTATCAACGAGAACATTGCTTGCGGTTGCAGCAGTTTGTGGGAGTGCATTCTTCGCTAGTGTCGGTATCTTTGAAAGTGTATACATGATGCTCGTTGGACAAGTATTATTAGCAGCATTTTTAGCGGTACTATTAGGTATTGGAATTAGTTACTTCCAAGATATTTTGCCACATTTCCCGGGTTATGCTTCAACACTCTTTGCGAATGCAATGGTCATTGGTCAGCTGCTCGGTAATTTACTCGGTGGCGCAATGAGTAATTGGGTTGGTTTAGGCAATGTCTTTTATGTTTCAGCCTTCTCTCTTGCATGTGGATTTATATTAATCTTGTTTACGAAAAAAGAAGTAACATCACGTACAACTGCGTAGATGACTGAAAGGAGAGAGACAAATGGATACATTACAAGTTGCGTTATGGTTATTGATTTTATCCGCTTTTGCACTCGGATTTATCAGCTTGATTAAACCCATTATTCCAGGCGTACTCTTACTGTGGGTTGGTTTTTTCATCTATCATTGGGGAATCAATAGTGATAGCTTATCATGGTGGTTTTGGGGATCAGCGATTGTTTGGACGTTGTTCATCTTCATCTCAGATTTGCTACTCAGTCGCTATTTTGTGAATCGCTTCGGTGGTTCAAAAACTGCAGAGCGTACAGCAATCATTTCAGTCATCATCGGTGCTTTTGTCTTTCCGCCATTTGGCATTCTTATCGTTCCATTTATTGCTGTCTTAGTGGTGGAATTATTACAAGGTGTTCATGTACAAACGGCTATGCGTGCAAGTATCGGAACGATTGCTGCTATTTTTACAAGTTCTGTTGTACAAGCATTCATTATGATAGTCATGATCGGGTGGTTCTTTATGGATGCATTAGTTATATAAAATATACGAAAGGGATAGCTGGGGTCAGCTATCCCTTTTTAACGCCACGATGCACGATGATTGGTCTGTTGTTTGCCATTGAGATATAGACCGATAGGCAAAATAACAAAAGAAATCAAAACAAATGCCCAATTGCTAACGTGAATATAAGGTCCAAATTGTAAGAGCTGTTGTGGGAAGAAGAAGATTTCAAACATTAATATAAATAGACCAATCAGTACGAGATAGCCTATAAGCCATGCGAGTCTTGAATAATGAAAGGCTTGAAGTTGTATCATTTTAAAACAAGACCAAATGAACAAAAAGCTAACAAATAAGCCACTGATGAGTGTTAATGGAAATGTATAGATAAAGATACGTGGATCATTAATGAAGAAACCGAGAAATCCTTTCAAGAAACAAAATAAGCCGAGTAAAAAGACAATATGTTGATAGATATAGTGACAAATATTTATAAATGTATGATTGGGTAATGCTTTGATGGTTTCATTTGCATGGTGTTTAGGATCATGATTGAAGAAATCCATCGCATGCATACCTTTATTTTCAGCTTTGAGTAGGTGCGCTAGAATTTGTTGTAACACTTTTTCAGAGTCATAAGCATTGACTCGCATATCAGCACGGACATAAGTCATATAGCTTTCAAAGATTTGACGATCTGTATTATTCAAGCGCAATGCCTTTACGTTATTTTCTTTCATCAGTTCATTCGTTGTTTTCATGTCGCACCTCCTCGATAGTCATTGTGTATTTTACTATGCTCTATTATGACGACTTTACGATTATAAATCAATTAACGTTCGATATTTTAACAGTTGTGAAATATTGTGTAATACATGCGTAGAACACTGATACATGCTAAAATAGAAACGTAGCGATTCAAAATTGGAGAGAGACGAGAATGAAAAAATTAGGCGTCATCATACTTGCAGTAACATTCATTTTGACAGGATGTGGTAACAGTGAAAAAGCAAAGTTACAAGATGAAATCCAGTCATTAGAAAAAGAACAAAAAATATTAAAAGAAGAAAATAAAAAGCTTAAAAATCAAAGTGAAAAGTTAGATGATAAGATAAAAGAAGCAGAAGAGAAAATCAATCAGTCAATGAGTGATCGCAAAACAAAAGATGACAAAGCAGATGAGACTGAAAATGAAAAAGATACATCGACAGGTGACTCAAATAAAGAAGACTCATAATAATGAGAGATGTAGAGCGTTTAAGTGCTTTATCAGTAGGGTATTGAAAAAATACATATAAAACGAATGTAAAGAAAAGAGGAAAGCGACAATGTATGAAAAAGAGTTTGCACTTTTAGAAGGACGTGAAATGTCACTTGTAACATTGGGGAGAGAACTTGAAAACATTACGGGTTATGAACTGTATGATTCGACAGGGGAATTAGATCGTATCATCGCATTAAAGCCCAACTTTTCTCATGATTGGGAAACGTACAGAGCAACTTATCGATTGAAACATCGCAATGACTTCATTGATGCTGTATTTACAATCGTAAAAGATTACAATAAAGAACGTATAAAAGAAGTTCCAGTTAAGATTCAATTATTGAGTTATATTTCAAGAGCATAAAATACATGTGATTAAAGGCGTTCTAAAGCTATGCTCTAGAACGTTTTATTTATTTTGATTTGGTGTTAAGTTTTATTGGAAATACGTTAGTTTTAATCATAGAGAAAGGGGGGACTGAGGATGACAGTCTATATAGAAACAGCAAGGTTACGATTGCGTAGTTGGGAATCCTCAGATTTAGTACCGTTACAACAATTGAATGCACATCGTCAAGCTCGTCAGTTTTTCCCGAGTATCTTAAGCTATCAAAGAACGGAGCAATTATTTGATGTGATTCGTACGTTTTTAGATACACATCATATTGGTCTGTTTGCCGTAGAATTAAAAGCGACTAAAGAATGGATTGGTATGGTAGGGCTGAACTACTTATCTGATAAGCAGAATTATCCATTTCGTAATTTACCTTTTTATGAAATTGGTTGGCGACTTGTGCCTGACGTATGGAATAATGGCATTGCGACAGAAGCAGCGAGAGCGGTGTTAAACTATGCAAAAGATCAAGGGATACAAGAACTATATGCCATTGCAGCAGAACAAAACCATGCCTCTATCCGTGTAATGGAAAAAATAGGCATGTATCGTTATGACAAGTTTGAATTTCGACAATTTGGCTTAGATCATCCACTCAAACGGCAAGTACGCTATCATATTGACTTAACACGTAAGAACGACGCGTCCACTTAAAAGACCGAGCACCCACGTTCAGGGTACCCGGTCTTTTCGTGTATATTGAGTTAGTTATAAGTACGTGTTGAAATAGGTTTTGCTTCATTTAATCCAGTTAATAGTGCTTCAGGCGTCTCATATAATCGTGCAAGATTTTCGTATTTAGCATCGATAAAACCTTCTTGAATCATATGTGTAATTAATTGATGTAGTGGATTGTAAAACTGTTTAATATTGTAAACACCAATAGGTTTTTGATGAAGCCCAATTTGCGCCCAACAGTATACTTCGAAAAACTCTTCAAGAGATCCTGCACCACCCGGAGCCATCACAAAAGCATCTGCTAATTCCGCCATTTTTTGTTTGCGTTCGTGCATAGAATCAACGAGTATGAGTTTAGATAATCGTTGGCTCGTAATCTCTCGTTCATCCAGCATTTTCGGCATTACACCAATCGCTGTGCCGCCATGATCTAAAACACCATCTTGGATGGCCCCCATAATGCCAATAGAACCCGCACCAAATACGAGTTCGATATCGTGTTCTGCAAAATATTTGCCAAGTTCATAAGCGGATTCAACATATTCAGGTTGATTTCCTTTACTCGCCCCACAATATACGGCAATTCTTTTAATTGTCATCCTAACATCTCCTTTAGTTGTTAATTGTAGTATACGTCTTTTCCTTTGGTTGAACAATCCGTATTGGAAAAGCTTCATTTATTTAAATGAATGTGATTGTCGGAGAATATGCATTAAATTTTGTTTAAATGCTTGATGTTGTGCTTGAGTAAAAGGTTTTGGTCCCTTATGATGACGCTTTGTTTGTTGTCGTAGCTGTTGATGATGATAGCGCTGTGCTAGAAGTTCATCCATGTGTTCAGCAGTATATTGATAGCCTGTATGATGTAAAAGATAAGCTGCTTTATTTAGAGCTAAACTTGCTAAACCATAATCTTGTGTCACAACAATGTCAGTTGAGCTAACTTCACGTAAAAGTGCAAAGTCAACAGCATCACGTCCACCATCCATATATTTCACTTGGACGTGTGGTGGATACACTTGATATGAAAAGTGATCGTAACTGCGAAATATGAAAACAGAGACACCTGCACGTTCTGATAATTGAACAATTGTGTCAATCACAGGGCAGGCATCTCCATCAACGAGTATACGTGTGATTTGCATTATAAATCAGGTGTTTGATTGTGTACATGATCACTTCTATAAGTTGTTTCATTTGCTTGATGACGTTCTGACAAAGTCTTAATGCGTTGTGGTTGTTGTGTTGAATGCAAGTTTGATTGTGTTTGTTGCTTCTTCTTATCTTCTTTTTGTGTTTGTTTTAATTGTTTTTTTAATGCCTTTTGGCGTTTTTCACGTACTTTCTCTTCAGCTTGGTGACGTTTTTGAATGTTTTTTTGAAGCTTTTTATCTAACTTTCCAACCTTTTTCTTATTTTTCTTGGCAATTTTGTCACCATGCGCTTCTACTTCTGGCTCAACTGTGGTTGGTTCAAAGCCCACTTGCTTCGAGTATTTTTGCATACGTTGTAAGTCTTTCTTCATTTGTTTTTGACGGTGCGCTTGTGCTTTTTCTTCAGCTTTATGACGCTTATCCATCACTTTTTGAAGTTTTTTATCTAGTTTTTGAATGTCCTTGCTATTTTCTTTGGCAAGTTCTTCACCACGTGCATGAACATTTTCGGGGCGCATCGCACGTTCAGCCGCTTCAGCTTGTTTCACAGCTTTTTTATAATCATGTTTTGCTTTTTTGGCTTTGACATGAGATTTTACTTTGTGTGTACGATCAACAACACCCTCTTTTACGTGTACTGCAGCATGTCCTGTTTTAACTGCTGCCGTTTTTGATGACTCTGCTAATTTTTGAACGTCTGGATGTTCTTTGAATTTTTTACGTTCTAATATGAGTGGTACTAAGAAGACAGGAAGTACAGTGATGATCATTTTGATAGTTTTATTCATATTCGTTGCCTCCATTTGATTAATTGATAAATACTTTATACCCAATGTACCATAAAATAAACACACATACCCATTAAGAAGATATGGAAGAAGCGTTTAGCATTCGAGCAGAATTTGAATAATGAATAAAATTGCTTTTTGATTTTGTGGAATACTAGCAATAAAAAAACACCGACGTCTATGAATGACGCCGATGTCAAAATATTATTTCACTCATTATAAGATTACGTAGTAAACGACTGCGATGACTACAACAAGTACGATACGGTAAATGGCAAATGGTATTAACTTCACATTTTGAATTAATTTCAAGAAGAGCTTGATTGAAATAAAACCAACGACAAATGCTGCTAAAAAGCCGATGATATAGAATGGAATATGTGATAAGTCAATATAATCATAATGTTTCACAATTGATAATGTGCTTGCTGCTAACATAACAGGTACGGCCATAATAAATGTGAAATCAGATGCAGATTTATGATCTAATTTCATGAGTACCCCTGTCGAGATTGTAGAACCAGAGCGTGAAAAACCTGGCCACATTGCAACGGCTTGTGAGAGACCAATTACAAATGCTTGAAAGTATGAAATCTCATCAACAGATACCGTGTTGCGCACATTGCGACTGTATCTATCTGCAATAATCATATAAACAGCACCTAAAAACAGTCCAATAAGTACTGTTGGTAAACTGAATAGATACTTTTCGATTAAGTCATCAAATAACAAACCAAGAACGCCGGCAGGAATCATCCCGACAAGAATGTGTGTTAATTTTAAGCGTTTTGGCTTTGAACGAAGACCTGCTTGGTGTGTCGGTGCGTATTTCCCAATGTGAAACATTTCCAAGTATTTATGGCGGAAGATCCAAGCTGCCGCAAAAACAGAACCGAGTTGGATGACGATTTTGAATGTAAAGGCTGATTCAGACCCTAAAAATTCGGTTGATTTTAACCACATATCGTCTACTAAAATCATATGACCTGTTGAAGAAACAGGGGCAAACTCTGTGAGTCCTTCTACAATTCCAAGTATTAGTGCTTTAATCAGTTCAAAAAATAGCATAAAAAATTCCTCTTCATTCTATTTAATTTCTTTGCACATCATAGCATACCATAATGTGACGTATCTGTTGAGCCTAAATCATTCAGACCAAAGTATGAAATATGCGCCCATTTAAACCTTTTGTTTAAATGGGCGCATCATATAATATATATAAAGCTAGGTGATGCCTAATTTTTTTGCTAGATGGCGTTAGTGTTCGTTTTTGTTTGCTTCACTAAAGCCATTAATCACTTTTTCGAGCAAAATGTTTAATTCTTGGATTTCATCAAGTGTTAATGAAGATGCTTTCGCTACAAATGTAGCAGCATCACAGAGTTGTGATTCCATCGCACTACTCTTATCTGTGAGATGAACGAAAACTTCTCGTTGATCTACTTCAGAACGCTCACGTTTAATTAAATCCATGTTTTCCATGCGTTTAAGCAATGGGGACACTGTACCAGTATCAAGGGCAAGGTCTGTCACGATCTTCTTTACGTTTACAGGTGATTCTTGCCATAATATTTCAAGTACTAAATATTGTGGGTATGTGATACCGTGTTCTTTAAAAATCATATTCGAGTAATATCGATTTACTTGTCGTTGTGCATTATAAAGGTTAAAGCACACTTGACCTTTCAAGTTGAGATAGTTAGACATCAGTATTCTCCTCCAGATAATTTATCCGTTTTCTCTCATTTGTTAAATTGTGTTTTGCCCGTATTAGTGAGTTTTCATGAAACAGTAGTGCTAAGTTTGATACTATTGTAAGATGATAGTATCCGGTCATTTTAGAAGATAGTGCAACTATTTGCAAGTTAAAACTCTAAAACAACATACATATTATAACAGATTTATAAAAATTTTTAAGCGAGGGATATTTGTGGACAATAAAAATTCAAATATTACGATTGTCAGTGGTTTTCTTGGTAGCGGGAAGACTACTTTCTTAAATCAGTATATGAATAAAATATTAGAAGAAAATAATCGAGTAGCACTCATCGTAAACGAATTTGGCAATTTTGACGTCGATAGCCATATTCTAGATAAAACAGCACTATCAGTTTCAATGCTACAAGGGTGTATTTGTTGTGATTTACAAGATGATCTTGTTGCGCAGTTACATCAACTTTCTAAACAAGGTGCCTCACATGTAGTGATAGAAGCAACAGGTATAGCCAATCCAATAGAGATGTTATCTGCATGTCAAGATCCAATGATTGCACATTTATATGAACCACCAACAGTTATTACAGTAGTAGATAGTGTACGTTTGTTGAATCATCAACACACAACGGAAGCGACAGAGACACTGATGCACGATCAGATTCGAGCTAGTCAACGCTTAGTATTGAGTAAGGTAGACCTACTGGAATTGGATGCACAGCGTGCACAAGTGATAGAACAAGTAGCTCAAATTGCGCCACATAGTCAAATTGATATTGCACTCAATGGTACGGTTCAAGAAACTGTCAAAGAGCGGACACTTTCATCACCAGTACAACATGAATCATCGACACATCCACACGCACATTATGAAGTAATAAGTTATCGCTTCACTCACCCTGTTTCACGAGAACAGTTGATTCAGTTTATTTTAAACATACCTGATACCATTTTGAGAATGAAGGGATATATCCAATTTCGTGATGTACCGAATGAAACGTTTCTATTACAATATTCAAGTGGCTTGCCGTCTTTAGAGAGTGTCGGGGAAGTTCGCTTGCCGACTACCGTTGTTATCATCGGTGAAAAACTAGATAAGCCTGCGCTGAAAAATAAGTTAGAACTGTTACAATTTGGTTAACGTCTAGCCAGCGCATGCATTATAAGCAGACATTCGTTACAATTTAATTAAACAATCATTATTCTTGAGGTGAAACAAATGAAAAAAATTAAAATTAATCAACATGTTTCATATTCTAACTTAATACAAGGCTTTTATCGTGCAGATAAATGGCAGATGTCCACACAAGAGATGAACCGTTTTCTACATGAACTTGTTGAACGTGGTATCACGACAATGGATCATGCAGATATTTATGGAAAGTATACGGTTGAAAAGATGTTTGGTGAGGCGTTGGCTTTATCACCTGAACTGCGTGATCAAATTCAGTTAGTAACGAAATGTGGAATTGTACAGCCGAATGATATTTATCCAGATCAAACGGCACATCGCTATGACTTGAGCGAGACACATATTAAGCGTTCGGTAGAGAGATCATTGCAACAATTACAAGTGGATTATATAGATACGCTACTGATTCATCGCCCATCTCCGTTGATGAAACCATGTCAAATTACAGATGCACTTAAATCATTAGTGGATGAAGGGAAAATACGTGCGTTTGGTGTTTCTAACTTTAGACGTTCGCAATATGAGTTGTTGAATGACTGTCTTAAAGACGATCGTTTCCATATTGCGGTCAATCAAGTGGAAGTATCTCCGTATATGTTGCAATCATTCCATGATGGGACATTAGATGATATGTATAAAGATAAAGTCAAAATTATGGCGTGGGGCCCATTTGCTGGAGGGCGTTTGTTTGATAAAGACGATGAGACGGCACAGCGAGTGTTACCTGTATTGCAACGTATTGCGAAAGCACATGATACATCAGTAGAAGCAATTGTTGTAGCATGGTTAACAAGACATCCTGCAACGATTATGCCGATATTAGGTACACATCGTTTAGATCGTGTGGATGCAGCGATTGCAGGATTAGATGTAACACTCCATGATCAAGAATGGTTTGACATCTATACAGCAGCTCAAGGATATGATATACCATAAGAGACGACAGATTAAGGGAATGAAATGGGGCAGTGACTATGACTGAAAAAGAATACAAACAGCGTAATCAGTTTAGACTGTATGTTGTTGCATTACCGTACGTATTGTTCGGTTCGATTGTTGCACTTATTCTTACGTTTGATCCTAGACCGATTTGGCTGGTAACAGTATTCGGAGTGTTCATGGTTTATAACGTAATGGCGACATTCGCAGCATTTTTATTTAAATATGGCAAAGAAACACTCTATTTGTTATTTTTAACGATTTGCATAGCGGGTGCTTTTGGTTTCTTTATAAATACGCTATTTAAAGGTTTGAGCTAAGATATACATGCATGTAGGTGATGCGTTTATCACCTATGTGCATTTTTTTGATTTTAGAGTAAGCGCTTACAAATTTAAGTTAAATATCATAGATGACAATGTTATAATAAATTTGAATGATAAGTAAGGGGGAATCATCATATGAAACGTAAAAAAGTATCGATTATCGGCTCTGGCCATACAGGAGCAACTTTGGCATTTATTATTGCAACACAGGGAATTGCTGATGTGCTAATTGTTGACCGTGAGAAGAACGAGCAACCAATGAAGGGGAAGGCGCTGGATATTTTACAGAGTGGACCGATTCTTGGATTTGACACGAAAGTCTCATCCACTGTTGATTATGCCGATACAAAAGATTCGGATATTGTTGTGATTACAGCCGGTGTACCACGACGTCCAGGGATGAGTCGAGATGATCTTGTTCAAACGAATGAAGAAATTATGGTAGAAGTGACAGAGAAAATTGTCCGTTATTCGCCTAACTGTACGATTATTGTTTTAACAAATCCAGTTGATGCGATGACGTATACAGTATATAAAGCGTCAGGCTTCCCTAGTGAACGTGTTATCGGACAATCAGGTGTTTTAGATACAGCACGATTCAGTACGTTCATTGCTGAAGCGTTAGATGTTGCAGTCAAAGACGTTACAGGTCTCGTACTCGGTGGACATGGTGACACGATGGTTCCGCTTGTGCGTCATAGTCAAGTGAATGGTGTCCCGTTGACAGAGTTGATGCCACAAGAAGATATTGATGCGATTGTTGAGCGTACGCGTAATGGTGGTGCAGAAATTGTAAAACTTCTCGGTGATGGTTCAGCATACTACGCACCATCAGCAGCTATTTACGAGATGATTGAAGCAATATTATTTGATAAGAAGCGCTTAATTCCAGCTATTGCCTATTGTACAGGTCAGTTTGAGTTGGATGACTTGTACATTGGTGTACCAACGATTCTAGGAGCAAATGGTGTAGAACGTATTGTTGAACTATCATTGAATGAAGAAGAACGTGCAGAACTCGCACAATCTGCAGCATCTGTTGAAAAGGTAAAAAGGACATTACGTCAAAAGTAACAATATGAGTCGTGGATAACGAAGAAGGCTAGCAGTAAGTGAGTATTTACTGCTAGCCTTCTTCATATGTTTTATTTAAGTCATCTGTTGTAAAATGGCAATGAATGCAATACCATTATTCATCATATGGGTTACCATTGCAACAACGATGTTTCCGTTACTTTTCACATAAGTGATGGTGAACATTGCGCCGAGTAAAAGGTAAGGAATGATTTCGAGTGGAGAATGTGCAGTTTGCATATGTAATAGCGCAAAAGATACAACGGATAGAATACTCATAAAGCCGACACCGAACTTCTTGCCGAGTTCTCCAATTAAAACGTGTCGAAATAACAGTTCTTCTGTCATCGGAGTAAGTATGACGATACCGAGAAACACAAAAGGTAGCCATATAGGTTGTTCGAAAAAGATCATCAAGCTATTTTGATTGCCTGTATCTTTAAACTGCCATTGAGTGGGGAATTGTGTCATGATGGTCATAAAAATAGCATTAGACAGTAGATATCCAACATAGGTAAATACAATTAATTTGAAATGCTGACGTAAATTTTTGAGCTGAATTGCAAGCTTGGAACGAAATTGCTGACGATGTGATACGATTAAAAACAGAATGACCATAAGTGAAGTCAATATGATACCAAACATTAACATAATGGGTTCAGGAATACTAATATTTAATTGTGTAAATACAGTTAATATCATGAAAGGCAGAGTGATTTGACCTAAAATGTAAATCACAAATGCGCTTAGATCACGCCAGGCGACTTTTGATGATGTATGAAACATGTCTCAACCTCCAGTGTTTAGCTAGGATTAAGACATTACAATCACAATCCCAGAAAATATATTTCTAAAATTTATTACTTATATTAAGCATTATATTATAGTTGAAAATAGCAAACAAACATCTTTATAACATATTCTTGTTAGTATATAATGTTTCAATGCACAATTTTGATAACGAGAGAGGTTTATATGAAGAAACAATTTATTATTTTATACATGAATATTTTCTTAGTGTTTCTTGGGATTGGTCTTGTCATCCCTGTACTGCCCGTCTATTTAAAAGATTTAGGTTTAACAGGGGCAGATCTTGGTGTGATGGTTGCTGCATTTGCACTTGCACAGATGGTTATTTCCCCGTTTGGCGGTGCAATGGCAGATAAGCTTGGCAAGAAACTGATTATTTGTATCGGGCTCATTTTATTCAGTATTTCAGAATTTTTATTTGCGGTAAGTCATACATTTTCTTTACTACTTGTTTCTCGCGTACTTGGTGGTTTCAGTGCGGGCATGATTATGCCTGGTGTAACTGGACTGATTGCTGATTTATCACCGATGCAAGATAAGGCAAGAAACTTCGGCTATATGTCAGCAATCATTTCTGCGGGCTTCATTCTTGGACCGGGAGCTGGTGGTTTTCTAGCAGAGATTTCACATCGTATGCCATTCTATTTTGCAGGGGCACTTGGCGTCTTGGCCTTTTTCGGGACGGTTATCTTTGTTCAGTCACCAAAACATGAAACAACTCAAGGATTTGCATCTTTTGAAAAACCAGAACTTGAAAAAATACAGGTTAAACAATTCATTACGCCGGCTATTTTAACGTTAATCCTTGCATTTGGTTTGTCCGCATTTGAGACATTATTTCCACTTTACACAGCAGATAAGATAGATTTTCAACCAGCAGATATCTCAATTGCGATAACAGGTGGCGGTATTTTCGGTGCAATTTTCCAAGTGTTTTTATTCGATAAGATGATTCGTTATTTAAATGAACTCACGCTCATCGTTTATTCTCTCATTTATTCTGCATTCATTTTAGGTTTATTAATTTTTGCACATTCATATTGGCATGTTATGCTCATTTGTTTCATTGTATTTATCGGTTTCGACTTGATTCGACCAGCATTGACGAATTACTTTTCCAATATCGCAGGAAATCGACAAGGGTTTGCAGGTGGTTTAAACTCAACGTTTACGAGTATGGGGAACTTTATAGGGCCACTGATTGCAGGGAGTTTATATGATGTAAATATTGAATATCCTTTACTCATGTCGATATTGTTTATGTTAATGGGATGCATTGTCATTATGATTGAGAAAGTTATTAGAAAACGCTATATTTCATAAGTAAGTATCTAGGATATGTTAAAACGAGATGAGAAGGCAATGAAATCGATTGCTTTCTGTCTCGTTTTTTATGTGGAGTAGGTTAGCAACCACCATAAAAATAGTTCGTGGTATAATGAGTGCAAATATTGAGATAAGAGGAGCGATTGAACGATGCGCATCAAAATACTAGGGTACAATATCTTTCAAAAAGGTGGAACGTCACGAAGCAATTTAAACCTTGTGCAAGCATTAGTAGCGGAAGGTTATGAAGTGACTTATGTGAACTATATCAGTTTTCAGCAACACCATTTACAAAGCCTAAAAGCATCGGACGGTAATGCCTTGGCAGGGGTAAAAGTTACTGCCTTCCGTGGTATCCAATCATTGCTTGATACTGATTTGCTAATTTTCACGAGGGAAAGCTTTTTCAATATGGCACGTGAAGTGAAGCATTGTGATGCACGTATTCGAATTCTCGGAGAAGTGCATGGCCCGCTTGCTTATATATCCAATCAAACGGATCTTGCATTAGAAGCAATCGATGTGATCCGTGTCAGTACGCAACAAATCGCTGAAGAATTTAAGCAACGATATGATTATCCTTATGTTTTTCCAATGTATGTGAATACATCGCATATTTCATGGAAAGTGGAACCTTATGTTGCGAACAAAAATTTATTTATGAAAGTGCGCTTTGAAGATGAGGTTAAAGGGGTATCATATGCGTTGAAATTGATGCGTTATGCTGTTCATACACGAGGTGAAAAAGCGTTACATCTCTATTTGCATGGATATGGCCCTTCGCATTCTTTATATGAAAAGCTCATTGACTATTATGAACTACATGAGCACGTCCATATCAATGAAAAAGAACCCGCGCATTATATTTATTTGTCTGCATCACCATATGAAACTCTCGGTTATTCTATTCTAGAATCAGTAGCCACAGGTCATAGAGCATTGATTTATCCTGGAAAAGATAACGTGTTGCATGATATATATGCAGATTATCATGCGATTGACTTTATTGAAAAAGATTTATCAACTGATTTTGATGTGATGATGACTGCCTTTAGTCAAGGATATTCGTCATTGCACCAACAAGAAGATCAGCAAAGATATGCATCACAATTTTCAAATGAAGGTTACGGTGAACAGCTCGTCCAACAAGTGATGCAACTCGCGAAATTGCATACGATTGATGTATCAGATATCGCCAAACCCAAAATAACGTCAAAACAACAATTTTGGTTGAGACAATGTCGGGGATTTCTGAGCAAGCTTAAGCGTAAAGTATCGCTGCCACAGAAAATACGTAATAATGTTTGGACACAAAGAACAGTGAGAGTAGCTCTATTGGCTGAAAATCGGTTAAAAAATTATCGACAACAAATAGTACGACAAGATGCTATATTTATTGAGTCATTTCATGGAAAAAACTTTTCGGGAGACCCTAAGTATATTGCTTTAGCATTGCAACGACAATATCCTAACGTTACGATTTTTGTGAGCGCACAGAATGAACTTGTAGAAATGGAAATACGTTCATACGGTATGGTGCCTATTCGTTTTGGTTCTAGAGCGTATATTCGAGCATTTAATCAGTGTAGGTATGTGATTATTAACGGAAACTTGTGGGATAAATTAACGAAACAAAAAGATCAACAAGTGATTCAAACATGGCATGGTTTTCCATTAAAACGAATGGTCAATGATTTAATGAACCCAGAAGAACGACAGCGTCAAGCTGAAAGATTTAAACCGAATATGTTGAAGTGGGATATTTTGTTGACTGTGTCTCGTCTATATGAGCGTTATGTTACGTCAGCATTTGATTTGAATGTACATCCATCATTGCGTGTTTTCCCATACGGAGCACCACGCAATAGTTATTTGATTCGTCATCGACAAGATGATAAAGAGCGTGAAGCGGTGCAAGAGAAATATTTATTTAACAAAGACGATAAGAAGCGATACATTCTATTTTGCCCAACATGGCGTAAAGAAACACGGAGTAGTGTATCCGAGTTAGATTTGGTGTCATTGTTAGAGAGATTACCATCTCATTATGAAATAATTGTCAAACTGCATCCAAATGAAGGAGATCTCTATCAAACATATCGAGCGATGCATGAACGTATTCATTGTTTTGACAATGCTTTAGTAGATATTCAAGAGTTATATTTGTTAGCAGATATTCTGATGACGGACTATTCTTCTGCGATGTTTGATTACGCACATTTACAACGTCCAATCTTAGTTTTAGATGAAGATACAGTCTCATATGGACAAGAAGTAGGATTTTATTTTGATGTCACTCAATTGACGTCTATACACCATGTGAAACCAGATGTGGAAAAAGTGACAGACATAATTCAACAAATAGAAACGGTAGATCATCATACATTGATTGAACAATTTATGACTTATGATACTGAGACATCGGATGACGTCGTAGCAAAAGCAATTTGGCAACTTTGAGTAAGAGGTGTAAGAAAGATGAAAGTGAAAAAAACAAATGCAATGCGACGATTAGATCGTGCAAAAATAGATTATGAAATGCGGACATTCGAAGTGGATGCAGAACATATTGAAGGTTCGGAAGTGGCAGAACGCATCGGTGCCAAGGAAGCACAAGTATTTAAAACGCTCGTACTCACAAACGGTAAGCGAGATTATTTTGTGTTTGTCATTCCAGTTTCGGGGCATCTTGATATGAAGGCAGCGGCAGCAAGTGTCCATGAGAAGAAACTAAACTTAATGCCGCTTGATGATTTGAAAAAAGTAACGGGATACATTCGAGGTGGATGTTCACCAATTGGCATGAAAACCAAGTTCCCAACCGTTATCGACGCATCGATTAAGCACATTGATCAAGTTTTTGTCAGTGCTGGTCAACGTGGCGTGCAAATGGGTGTTGCACCGGATGATTTAATTCATGCAGCAGAAGCACAAGTGGCGGCAGTTGCAGTAACAGAATAATAACAAGAGACGTTTGAACTGCCCCTCAAAAGTTAGACTTAAAATCTAACTTTTGAGGGGCAGTTCATTTTTTTCTTTACCTTTTGATAGATTGAGATTCACAGTAATAATGTTGAATTGTTTTACTTATATCAGCACCAACTGAATGATCGCAATCATATTCGGTTTCTGAGTATTCGCCAGCATTTTTAAAAATTATTGATTGTATTGTCATTGTGTAATAACTCCTTTACATCCTTATCACAGATTTTTTGTAAATACATAAGATTATATGATCGAAATTGAACGGTCTATGTCATTTTTGTGACTTTGAATGGTTGAATATGAATGAAAATGATTGTTTGTGATTGAATTTTGAAAACGAATACATTATACTGTAAGAGAATTGAGGTGGTTAGATGCTAACAGATAAGCGACATGCTTTGATTATTGATGTTTTAGGGCAACATAACTTTTTAAGTTTGCAGCAGTTGATGGATTATACGGGATCAAGTGCATCAACGATTCGTCGTGATTTGACGAAGCTTCAATCGGAAGGCTTACTGACACGTGTGCATGGTGGTGCAAAGTTGATAGATTCAGGAGTCGAGCCGGAATTATCAATCAAACGCACTCAGCATATTGAAGAAAAGATTGAGATTGCTAAACAAGCAGCTAGCCTGATCAATGATAATGATTGTGTGTATTTGGACGCCGGTTCAACAACACTAGAAATGATTCCTTATATTAGTGCAACAGATATCACAGTAGTGACGAATGGTTTAACACATGTTGAATCACTGTTGAAACAAGGAATTCGTACTTACATTGTCGGCGGTGAAATGAAATCGACAACGATGGCGGTTGTTGGGACCCGTGCTGTGAACTTTCTAAGAAACTACTGTTTCAACAAGGTGTTTCTTGGTATTAATGGGATTGATGTTGCAACGGGATTAACGACACCGGATGAGCGAGAAGCATTAATGAAAGAAGTAGCGATACAACAAAGTCAACAAACGTATGTGCTAGCGGATGCATCGAAGTTTTATCAAACGCATTTTGCGACGGTAAAGGCAGTAGAACCACCTATTGTGATTACATCGGAACTTGGTCGTCAGCGTGGCAAAGAAATATTAAAAACAGCAAATATAGAACTTCTAGGAGGATGACTATGATTTATACAGTGACGCTAAATCCATCGATTGACTATGTGATGTTTGTAGATGATTTTGAAGCGGGGGCGTTAAATCGCACAACTGCAACAGCAAAGTTTGCAGGTGGTAAAGGAATTAACGTATCACGTGTGTTACAGACATTAGATGTGCCATCAACAGCACTTGGTTTTGTAGGTGGCTTCCCAGGAAGGTTTGTAGAAGATACATTAACTTCTGCAGGTATTCAAACAGCTTTTACACAAGTGGATGAAGATACACGAATCAATGTGAAGTTGAAAAGTGGTTCAGAAACAGAAATCAATGCGACAGGACCAACGATTACAGAAGACAATATCAAGGCTTTATTAGAACAGCTTCGACAAACGACATCAGAAGATATTGTTGTCATTGCAGGAAGTGTACCAAGTAGTGTACCGAAAACAATTTATGCAGATATGGCAAAAATTGTACAAGAAACGGGCGCACAGTTTGTTGTAGATGCGGAGAAGTCTTTAGTAGAAGGTATTTTACCGTATGCACCACGATTGATTAAGCCTAATAAGGTTGAGTTGGAAGAAATGTTTGATACGACAATTACGTCTGATGCAGATGTGTTGAAATACGGACGTAAGTTATTAAATAAAGGTGCACAAGCAGTACTGGTTTCTCTTGGTGGAGACGGTGCAGTCTACATTGATGCATCACAAGCATATAAGGTTTCGGCGCCAAAAGGGAAAGTCATCAATACGGTTGGTGCAGGCGATAGTACAGTTGCTGGTATGGTGGCTGGTTTTACACAAGCATTATCTCAACAAGAAACATTAGCATTAGCAATTGCATCAGGTTCAGCGACAGCATTTAACGATGACTTAGCGGAGCGTTCGATGATTGATACATTATTGGAAAATATTAGCATTACACAGTTGAATGAGGAGGGGTAATATGAGAATTACAGAATTATTGACAAAAGATACTGTTGCAATGGATCTTGCAGCAACTTCAAAAGATGCAGCAATTTCAGAGTTAGCACAACAATTGAATAAAGCAGGAAAATTGAACAACTTAGCGGATTTTGAAGAAGCAATCCACGCACGTGAAGCACAAAGTTCAACAGGAATTGGTGAAGGGATTGCTATTCCACATGCAAAAGTAGCAGCGGTAGACACACCTGCAATTGCTTTCGGTAAATCTAAAGCGGGAATTGATTATCAAAGTCTTGATATGCAGCCTGCACACTTATTCTTTATGATTGCTGCACCAGCATCAGGCGCACAAACACACTTAGATGCGCTTGCAAAACTATCAGGGATTTTAATGGATGACAAAGTGCGTGAAGCTTTATTACATGCTGAGTCTCCAGAAGAAGTGTTAGCGATTATTAATAAAGCCGATGACGAAGTAGCAGATGAAGACGAAGTAGTGGCACCATCTGACGTAGATGCAAGTGAACCATATGTACTTGCTGTGACAGCTTGTCCAACAGGTATTGCACACACATTTATGGCACGTGATGCTTTGAAAAAACAAGCAGAAGAAATGGGTGTACAAATTAAAGTTGAAACTAACGGTGCAGGTGGCATTAAAAACCATTTAACATCTGAAGATATTGAAAAAGCAGATGGCATCATCGTTGCAGCAGATGTACATGTAGAGACAAATCGTTTTGACGGTAAAAATGTCATACAAGTACCAGTGGCAGACGGTATCAAACGTCCAGAAGAATTAATCAACACAGCATTAGATAAAAGTAGAAAACCATTCGTAGCTGAAAAAGGTGCGAGCACTTCAAAAGATAATGATGAAAAATTAGGTATCGGTAAAACCATTTACAAACATTTAATGAATGGTGTATCAAATATGTTACCGCTTGTTATCGCGGGTGGTATCTTAATGGCGATCGTATTCATGTTCCATCCAAATGCCTTTGATCCAGAAAGTGCACATTATAATGCATTTGCAGCGTCATTATGGGAAATTGGTAGTAAGAGTGCCTTTGCATTAATCATTCCTATCTTATCTGGTTACATCGCACGTAGTATCGCTGATAAACCAGGTTTCGCAGCTGGTCTTGTCGGTGGTATGTTAGCCGTATCAGGTGGATCAGGTTTCATCGGTGGTATTATTGCAGGTTTCTTAGCAGGTTACTTAACAGAAGGTATTAAAGCAGCAACAAAGAACTTCCCACAAATGCTCGAAGGTTTAAAACCAACATTAATCTATCCGTTAATTTCAGTAACGGTGACTGGTCTAGCAATGATTTATATCTTTAATACACCAGCAGCATGGTTGAACAATGCATTAATTTCAGGTTTAGATAGTTTATCAGGTACAAACGTAGTTATTCTTGGTGTCGTACTTGGTGCGATGATGGCCATCGATATGGGTGGACCATTCAACAAAGCTGCATATGTATTTAGTACAGCAGCATTAACAGCAGGTAATCCAGAACCAATTACAGCAGCAATGGTCGGCGGTATGGTACCACCAATCGCACTTGCACTTGCAATGTTAATGTTCGGTAGCAAGTTTACAAAAGCGCAAAAAGGTTCTATCGTTCCTAACTTTGTAATGGGGGCAAGCTTCATTACAGAAGGTGCCATTCCTTTCGCAGCAGCAGATCCATTACGTGTGATTCCATCAATGATGGTTGGATCAGGTATCGCAGGTGGATTAGCATTATTATTTGGTTCTCAAATCCAAGCGCCACACGGTGGACTTGTAGTAATCTTCGGTACAGACTGGAGCCATTCATTGTTTACAATTATTGCAATCTTAATCGGTTCTTTAGTCGGTGCAGTTATGTACGGTTTATTGAAGAAAAAACCAACAGATACACCAACAATTTAAGGTTATATCAAAAGAGGCTGAGTCATGGACCAGTCTCTTTTTTGTTTCCTGATATCACTCTAGATTTCTCGTTTTTAACTTGTTATCTACGGGTATACTTAACGGTCAGCAACAACTTATGTATGACTTTTAATTACATCCCATATTCTTCTGTATAAATTCATAATAAGTTGTGGTATGATAAAATTAATATTTTTATGTCTGGAGGTAGCTCAATGGGAAGGATTTAGTACGTTTTATGTATCAGAAAATATCTGTCACAGACAAAAACATGACGACATCACTTTCTATTGAGTGGTGTTAATTTAACGGAGGTGAATCCCTAGTTATTAGGGAACTAATTGGACAGTACGACCATAATTTATTTAATCATATTTTTTATATTAATTGCATTGACAACCGTCTTTGTAGGTTCGGAGTTCGCCTTAGTGAAAGTGCGTGCGACGAGAATTGAACAATTGATCGGTGAAGGGAACGGAAATGCCCGGGTTGTGAAAAAGATGATTTCCAACTTAGATTATTATCTTTCAGCTTGTCAGTTGGGGATTACAGTCACATCATTAGGACTTGGTTGGTTAGGGGAACCATTGTTTGAACGTCTTCTACATCCAATCATTGAATTGATTAATATCCCGGATGCACTTGTTACGACAATATCAATCATCACAGCGTTTACAATTGTGACGTATATCCATGTCGTTGTCGGTGAGTTAGCCCCTAAAACATTGGCAATTCAATATACTGAGCGCATTGCATTACTTTATGCACGCCCACTTTATTATTTTGGATTCGTGATGAAGCCACTCATCTGGTTGATGAACGGTTCAGCTCGCTTGATTATTCGCATGTTTGGTGTTGATCCAAACGATTCGAATGAAGCGATGTCAGAAGAAGAGCTAAAAATCATTATGAATAATAGCTATCACGGTGGAGAAATTAACCAAACAGAACTCGCATATATGCAAAATATCTTTTCATTCGATGAGCGACATGCCAAAGATATCATGGTGCCACGAACGCAAATGGTGACATTAAACGAACCATTTAATGTGGATGACTTGTTGGAAACGGTGAAAGAACATCAGTTTACACGCTATCCAATTACTGAAGATGGAGACAAAGACCATATTAAAGGGTTTATCAATGTAAAAGAATTTTTAACAGAATATGCTTCAGGTGTTCCAATTAAAACGAGTGATTATATTCATGAATTACCGATGATCTCTGAAACAACGCGTATTAGTGATGCACTCGTTCGCATGCAACGAGAACATGTGCATATCAGTTTGATTATCGATGAATATGGTGGAACAGCTGGAATTTTAACGATGGAAGATATTTTAGAAGAAATCGTTGGCGAAATTCGAGATGAGTTTGATGATGATGAAGTCAATGACATTGTACAATTAGATGAAAAGACATATCAAATCAATGGACGTGTCTTATTAAGCGACCTTGAAGAACAGTACGATATTGAATTTGAAGACTCAGAAGATATCGACACAATTGGTGGCTGGTTGCAAGCACAAAATACAAACTTAGAACAAGATGACTTTGTAGATACTGTATTTGATCGTTGGGTCATCTCAGAGATTGAAAATCACCAAATTATTCATGTTTTACTGCGTTATGAGTATAATGCAGAACGCCCTAAAAATATGGATGAAGATGATCAAGATGAACATTAATAGATAGAAACAAAGAACATCACTTTTGTAATGAGAATCAAAAGTGGTGTTTTTTTGTTTAATAGGTTTTTTCTGTGTAAATCTTTAAATACAAGTTATAATGATGAGTGAATTGGGTAGAGTAAAAATTGAAATAGAAATGAATGATGATAGATATTAGAATAATAAAGTAGGTGTACTGAAAGTGAAAGTAAGAGTAATTGTACCTTGTTATAATGAAACAGCCGTTTTACAACGCACGATAGATAAGTTACAAGAGATTTTAGATGCGGATGCGATAAAACAAGGATACACATATGATTTATTATTTGTAGATGATGGTAGTAAAGATACTACCATCGATATTTTGCAACAAGCAGCAACACAATCCCCCGTTGTGAAGTTTATTTCTTTTAGCCGTAACTTTGGCAAAGAAGCTGCGATGATTGCAGGTTTTGAACATAGTGTGGATTGCGATGCGGTTGTGATGATTGATGCCGATTTACAACACCCCCCAGAAATGATTCCCGATATGGTTAAGGCATATGGAGAAGGTTATGATCAAGTAGTTGCAAAGCGCAATCGTGATGGTGAAACAGCGAGTCGCAAGTGGATGACACGCTTGTATTATAAGATGATTAATCATTGGGTTGAAGATATTGAATTGGTAGACGGTATTGGAGACTTTCGTTTGTTAAGTCAGCGTGCAGTATGTGCTCTTGTTAGTATGCGTGAGTATAATCGTTTTTCAAAAGGACTTTTTGCATGGATTGGTTATAGTACAAAAATCATCAGTTATGACAACGTGATGCGAGAAGCGGGCGAATCAAAATGGTCGTTTAGAAGCTTACTCAACTATGCCATTGATGGCCTTATCTCTTTTAACAATAAACCGCTTCGCATGATGATTTACTTAGGCGTATCGGTTTTTGGTTTAAGTCTACTTTATATTATTTATTTGTTGATTGATACACTTTTACACGGCGTCTCTGTTCCTGGATACGTCACGATGATTGCTGCAATCTTATTTATGGGTGGTATTCAATTGATTTCTATCGGAGTAATCGGCGAATATATCGGGCGTATTTATTATGAGGTGAAACAACGCCCAAACTATATCGTACGTGCCGCGAATGTTGACCGACCATCTGAAGATTTATATAAAGTCTCATATACGAGTCATATGGAAGAGAAACAATACAGCGTGTCTAAATAATATTGAAGTCTTATGAAAAGATGATGTCTTTTCGTAAGGCTTTTTATTTATGTAATAATAGTTGACAGGTGAGTGTTCACTCACTATACTGTAATTAGTTAGTGAGTGATTACTCACTTTAGTAGGAAGAGGTGTAAATAATGGAAAAGATGATTAAAGTTAATAAATTGAAGAAAGCATTTGATTCACAAGTTGTATTGAATGGCGTGTCACTTGATGTAATAGGTGGTGAAATCATCGGATTGATTGGCCCGTCAGGATCGGGGAAGTCAACATTAATTAAAACAGTGCTCGGTATGGAAAAGGCAGATGACGGTGAAGCATTTGTATTAGACATTTCTATGCCGAATCGAAAAATCCTTGCAGATATTGGTTATATGGCACAATCTGATGCTTTATATGAGGCGCTATCAGCGAAAGAAAATTTAGTGTTTTTTGGTCAAATGAAGGGGATTAAAAAAGAAGAATTAAAGCAACAAATCCAGCATGTGTCGGAAGTAGTAGAATTAACAGATCACCTGAATAAAAGGGTAGGGAGTTATTCAGGTGGTATGAAGCGTCGTTTATCTTTAGCGATAGCACTCTTAGGAAAGCCGAGATTATTGATTTTAGATGAACC
Organism: Staphylococcus muscae; assembly: GCF_003019275.1. Lineage (NCBI taxonomy): Bacteria > Bacillati > Bacillota > Bacilli > Caryophanales > Staphylococcaceae > Staphylococcus > Staphylococcus muscae. Next base: position 1,825,754 of record NZ_CP027848.1, read on the forward strand.
GACAGTTGGAATTGATCCATCTTTAAGAAGAAAGATATGGAAAGAACTGGATGCTTTACGTCGAGAAGGCTGTGGTATTTTGATTACGACACATGTTATGGATGAAGCGGAACTTACAGATAAAGTAGCATTACTATTACATGGTGATGTTATTGCATTTGATACACCTGCACGTCTAAAAGATTTATATCAAGTAAACACTGTCGAAGAAGCATTTTTGAAAGCAGAAGGAGGACATTAACATGAGAGCATTTGCGATTGCGAAAAAAGTATTTAAAGAATTGATTAGAGATAAGCGTACACTTGCATTAATGTTTGTTGCTCCGATATTTATCATGTGGCTGATGAATGTGATGTTTACAGCAAACAATACAACAGAAGTGAATATGGCAGTAGTAGGTGTCGACCAAAATATCGTATCAACGATGAACGATGTGAATCATGTAACGGCTAAAAAATATAATAGTACAGAAACAGCTGAAAAAGCACTTACGAAAGAAAAAGTGGATGCGATTGTTGAAACAGATGATAATGAAAATTTTAGTGTTATTTATGCAAACCGAGATGCTTCCAAGACTGCAATGAGTAAACAAGTCTTTAAACAATCACTAACAGCAACACAAGTAAAAGAGATGACTGAAAAAGTACAAGATATGGTAAAAGCAAGTCCAAATCCGAACGCAGCAAATCAATTACAAAAGCCTTCTGTTTCGATAGATGAACACTATGATTATGGTGATGAAGATTCAGGATTCTTTATTAAAATGATTCCAGTATTGATGGGCTTTATGGTTTTCTTCTTTGTATTTTTAATTTCTGGTATGGCATTACTTAAAGAACGAACATCTGGTACGTTAGATCGTCTATTAGCTACACCTGTACGTCGTTCAGATATCGTATTTGGCTACATGCTCAGTTATGGATTTTTAGCGATTATTCAAACGTTAGTCATTGTTTTTGCAACAATTACTTTATTGAAAATTGAAGTGGTCGGAAATATTGCTTATGTTGTATTCGTAAACTTTGTTTTAGCATTGGTTGCCTTAGCATTTGGTATTTTGATGTCAACACTTGCTAAGTCAGAATTCCAAATGATGCAATTTATTCCTTTAGTTGTTATGCCACAGCTCTTTTTCTCAGGACTTATTCCTTTAGAAAATATGGCAAATTGGGTTCAAATCATTGGTAAAATTTTGCCATTATCATATTCAGGTCATGCGTTATCACAAATTATTCTTTGGGGGAATGGATGGGATAAAATGATAGGAGACTTAGGTATTTTAATGCTCTTCTTAGTTGTTTTAACTGTACTGAATATCATTGTTCTAAAACGTTATCGTAAGGTATAATGAGAACATGAATACAAACCAATTTCCAACATTTAAAGAACAATTAGAAAGTACTTCTATGCCACCTGGACAAAGGAAAGCGATGTTAGCAGCGATTAAACTTTTTTCGGAGCAAGGCTACCATGCAACATCCACAGCACAAATTGCGAAAGAAGCAGGGATTAGTCAAGCAACCATCTTTAAATATTTTAGTACAAAAGAAGCATTGTTAATGGGGTTACTTGAACCTTTAAAAGAGATTGTAGGGAAGCCGTTTATAGAAAGTTTATCTCAACAAGAAGATTTAGAAAGTTTAATTCGTTTTATTGTCAGAGATCGTTACGCATTTGTATCATCAAATGTGGATTTCCTTAAAATTATTTTGCAGGAAGTGTTGATTTCACCGAACTTGAGGAATGCAATGGCAATGAATTTTCAAAAGTTAATGCCAGATTTATTTTATCATATCAATAAAATTTTAGATGCTGATGAAAAAATGAATCAAAACCTTACTCAAGCCGATCGTGTACGAACAATTATTGCGCCACTGTTCACATATGTATTACAAACACAAATCTTTTCGATTAAAACAGGGGATACGGAAGCAGAACTACAAATGGTAGAAGCTCAAATTATTAAAAGTTTACGTCAATAACAAAAACGGTTTGCAGACGCAAACCGTTTTTGTTATATCATCGCTTATTTTTTACCGCGAAGTGCACCTAAAATAAGTGATACAACTGCGATAAAGATAATTGAACCGATCAATGCTGGGAATACATAGATACCACCGAATGATGGTCCCCATGCGCCTAAGAACATACCGCCTACCCAAGAACCGAGTAAACCAGCGATAATATTACCTAAAATCCCACCTGGGATGTCTTTTCCTAAAATTGCTCCGGCAGCCCAACCAATGAGACCACCAACTATTAACATGACAATAAAGCCCATTATAATAGCCTCCTTTGTATTTTAATCTTTATGATAATACTGATATACCCGGTGAGCAAAGATTTAATCATTAAATTATAAAATAAATAATTTTTCTACGCATAAGATGAAGGCAAGCCCACCGTATAGCAAGATGAATATATACCAAAAAGGTGTCAGCGCAACGATCACAATCATTGCAATTAGAATAAGTAGTGTCCCTATCAAAAGTGGTTGTTTTATTTTGAGACGGCGATACAATTGTTGGAACCATCCTGAATTGAAGGTGCTAGAAAATAATAGAATCGCACCAAAAGTAAAAATGGCAGGTGCAAGGTATGGGACAGACATATAGAATGACTGATCAGCTGTTTGATCTACGACAACAAGTGAGATGCTTATCATAATCGTCAGAATCCCTGTTAAAAACTTTTGTTGTGTCAGAGCGAAAGGATGATAGTAATGGTTTAGATAATATTGCAAAACTGTCCAGATACAATACATTAGCACAGTAAATATAGATATAAAGTTAAGTTTCCCCAATAAGATTAAATTAATAAAACCGTTTATTGTAATAGCGAGCAATACACTACTAAAGTGTAATGACTGAAATTGATGTCGATATAAGTCAAAAACGAGTATAGCAATTACAACAATACTATTTATAGTGACAAAAGCGGCCATGTTATTCTCCTAACTCATTGCATTTCATTTCTACATTATAACAATGTAAATATAAGTTGGCATGTAAAAAGTAGAAATAACTTGTAACATTTTTCGATATAAAGATGAAATAGTGTACAAAAAAAGATGAAGTTTCTCGAACTGGAAACTTCATCTTTTATACTAATTATTAAACCAGTCACTAATTTTTTTAGTGATTTCATCGAGTTTTGTGTTAACGCGATCGAGTTGCTCTTGCATCTTGTCTAGATTACCACTTTGTCGTTCATCTTCAGCATGTTGTAAGTTATCAACCGTATCGTCATATTGATTGGCAACTTGGTCTGCTTTTTTGCTATCGATGTCATTTCGTAGTTCTTGAATTTGTTGTTTCAATTGATCAATTTTACTTTGAGATTCTGCATCATTAGAGGCAATGCTATCTTGAGTTTCTTTAATTTGCTGTTGTAATTCATTATCTTTTTGTTGTAACAGTTCTTCATTCGTAGCTTGATTTTGTTCTTCTGAGTTCAACTCAGGATTTGTATCATTTGTACATGACTCAAATAAAAATAGTGCGATAACGAAGAGCGAAATGACAAAGACAACGAGCAACCACTTATTTTTGCGATTTGTTTTTTGAAGCTCTATGTCTTTTTGGCGCAAATATTCATAATCTTGAGTAGGTTGCTGTTGCGCAGTATTTTTAATCAGAATGCCACCAAAAACATCGTATTGTTGCTGATCAGTTAACGTGTGTATGTTGAGATCAGTATTCAGTTGATTGCGTTTGTCATAAGCAATAATCGTACCATCGTCTAAAACTTTTTCGACTCTTGGATAAATATCGGAACGTTCTGTACGTCGCATAGTATCACTCCTATATATGTTGAAATCACATGTTAATATAGACGAACTGTTCTTACCACAACTTCGTACTACTTATTTTACACTCCTTTAAGGTTACTCCACAACAATGTATGCAATTGAGGTAGTACGTGAACGCGATTCAACGTCGGATTTGACATAACTTTGTTAATCAACCATTCATAGCGATTTAAAAGTCTTTCTGTATGATGTTCAACGGTGTCTTCAAGATAAGGGTTACCAACTTGAAGGTAAAATGGTGTCTTAGGATAACGTTTGTGAATTGTTTGTGCAAAAGTTAAGTCTGCTTCATCAAATACAACCACTTTCAGACTTAACGATGTCGGTACACATTGGGTAATAACAGTATCCAACTGTGATAAATCTTGATTCATTCCAGAGCTAGGTGGTTTTGGAGAGATTGTTAAATCGTGTATTTGGCGCATCCATGGTTGAAATTTAGTTCCTTGTGTTTCCAAAGCAAGTTGGATATGTTTTGTTTCACATAAATCGACGAAAGCTTGTAAATTTTTGATAAGTGCAGGATTTCCACCTGAAATTGTGACATGATCAAAACATTCGCCGCCTATTTCTGTCAAACGTTCCCAAATTTCTTCGGCTGTCATCATTTGAATCTCATCTTTCATGGAACCATCCCATGTGAATTTAGAGTCACACCAGCTACATCGAAAGTCACAACCTGCCGTGCGAACAAACATCGTTTTACGACCGATAACTTGGCCTTCTCCTTGAATGGTAGGACCGAAAATTTCAAGTACAGGTATTATCGCAGTCATTTACTTGTGCTCCTTTACACGTTTTGGACGATAGACAACATAGCTTGAAGGTGTCTCACGCAGAAAGACTTGTAGACACTTAGGATTGTGTGGCAGTTCGGCAAGATGATTTTCGACAATTTCATAAATCGTTTGTGCGACAACTTCAGTAGAAGGACTTTTACCTTCGAACAAGGGTAAATCATTCAACAAATAATGATCGAACTGATCATGTATGAGTGCTTTGAGATGACTGAAATTGATTAAAAATCCTGTGTCATCAAGTGCATCGCCACCAATTGTAAGGTTGACGAAATACGTATGGCCGTGCGTGCGCATACATTTACCAGCTTCTGGCGCAGGGATATAATGTGCTGCAGAAAAGTTAAAGTCTTTGTTTAATTCAAATGTGTAGGGGTGATCGATACTCGGATAAATTTGTTGCATCATTATTGACGTACTCCTTTTTCATTAAGATATTGTTCCAAACCTCGTTGACGAAGTAGGCAAGCAGGACATGTGCCACATCCATCAGCTATGATACCGTTATAGCATGTGAGAGTCTGATTGCGTACGTAGTCTAATACGCCCAGTTCATCACTAAGTGCCCAAGTTTCTTTTTTGTCTAACCACATCAGTGGCGTATGAATGACGAAGTCTCGATCCATTGCTAAGCTCATCGTGACGTTCATCGATTTAATAAATTGGTCTCTACAATCTGGATAACCAGAGAAATCCGTCTCACACACACCAGTAATAATATGTTTAGCATTGATTTGATAAGCCAATGCACCGGCAAATGACAAAAAGAGTAAATTACGTGCTGGGACGAAGGTGTTTGGTATGTCGTCAGAAGTATCAATGTCGATATTTGATGATGTCAGGGCATTGGGTGAAAGCTGTGCCAATAGTGACATATCTAAAATATGATTTTTCAATCCTTGATCTTTGGCAATTGTTTTGGCAACTTCTATCTCTTTTGCATGACGTTGTCCATATTCGAATGTGACAAGTTCTACTTCTTTGAAATGTTTTTTAGCATAAAAAAGACAAGTCGTACTGTCTTGGCCACCGCTGAAAACAACGAGGGCTTTTTCTTGGTTCAGTGCATTTGACATGTTGATGTCGCTCCTTTTTGTTTGAGAGCATTCCGAGCGATTTAAAAAGGGTGTTTTAAAGTAAGTATCTAAAAAAATTGAGTTGGACGATGGACAGTTTTGGTGCGAAAAGCATAAAAAAAGTCCGTCTCCATAAAAATAGACGGAAAAGAAGTCTAGTTTTTTATAGAGGGTTGAGTATACGCTAGGAACCTCTGTATGAATATTTTACGTTGATAAATGTAACCTATATAATAAGAGAAATCAACCGATTGAAGAAACATGCAATATTTATTCAATTATTCTTCTATAAAGGCATTCATTTTTGTCAATTATAGAGACATTTGTGATAATAGAGTTAATTCAATTTAAATGAGGCAAAACTGATGATAATAATGATTGATAACAAAGATTCATTTACATATAATATTGTGGATTATTTAAAGACAGAAAGTAATAGTCATATTGAAGTGATTGATGTAGATGATGTATCTGTTGAAAAGATTGCATCATGCCGTCCAACAGCCATTGTGATTTCACCGGGTCCCGGAGCACCCGTTGATTACCCGATATTACAAGATATTTTATGTTATTTTGAAAAGCGTGTTCCAATACTCGGTGTGTGTTTAGGATTTCAATTGATTGTCACATATTATGGTGGCAAGATTGTTCATGCTCCGTATCCTGTTCACGGACATACGACCCGAATTACACATGATGGTTCGCAATTATTCAGAGGGCTACCATCTGCTTTTAATGTGATGCGTTATCATTCTTTAATGGCGGATCCGGCAACGATACAAACGCCACTCACCGTGACAGCAATGAATAAAGAGCAAATGATTATGGCAGTAGCACATGAAGACTTGCCAATTTACGCTGTTCAATATCATCCGGAGTCGATTTTGTCAGAGCATGGACATGCCCAAATACGAAACTTTCTTGATAAGGTAGGGTCTACAAATGGTTGTGAAGTTTAATTATACGTATTACACAGATGAACAAAATACGGAGACATATCATTATACGTTTCATACGCCGGTCGTTTCATTCCTTGCACACCACCTGTCAGAGGTCGGACAGGTCGTTGCGGAAGCGGAACGTTTACAACAAGCAGGTTATTATGTTGCATTGTATTTACCTTATGAAGCAGCGGCATATTATAACGTTGATTTTGGGACTTATACGCCAGAAGATGGTATCTATGCGGTGTGTTATGCATTTGAATCACCAGTTGCAGTGGAGATGGAGAGTCAGCCTATCATTTCTGAACAAATGAAAAGATTACCATTTCGTTTTACAGAAACAGAACAGAGCATTACCGAGAACATTCAAGCGATACAACAGGAAATTGTCGATGGTTGGACGTATCAAGTGAATTATACGACACGTCTTGAAGCAGCAGCGACGACATCTATTCAAAGCCTTTATACACAGCTGACGCAACAGGCAAACGGTAATTATACGGCATTGATTGATACAGATGATTTGAAAATTGCATCGATATCTCCTGAGTTGTTCTTTCAGGTAGGGCCATTCGGTCAATCAGAACGAACGGTGATGAGTAAACCGATGAAGGGGACAATGCCACGGGGGAAAACACCACAAGAAGATGAAGAGAATTATGAAGTGCTAATACAGTCGATGAAAGATCGAGCGGAGAATATTATGATTGTTGATTTGTTGCGTAACGACATTGCACGAATTGCACAACAAGGAACGGTTCGTGTTGGGCCATTATGTGCGATTGAAACATACCCAACTGTTTATCAAATGACAACGATGGTAATGGGGACAATCACTAACGATATGTCATTAAATCAGTTGTTAGCAGCACTTTTCCCATGTGGATCAATTACAGGTGCGCCGAAAGTGAATACGATGTCAATCATTCATCGATTAGAGCCAACGCCACGACATTGTTATTGCGGTACGATTGGTCTACTACGTCCTGAAGGGAACGCCGTGTTCAATGTTCCGATTCGAACGGTGCAACAACTCGGTGACCGTTTCGTATATGGTGTCGGTGCAGGTATCACAATTGATTCAAACCCTGAACAGGAGTACAAAGAATTTCAAGATAAGACAAGAATTTTAAAGGGGATATAGCGATGCAATTATTTGAGACAATGCGATTAGAGGCAGGAAAGATTCCACGTGAAACATATCACCTTCAACGTATGACCCGTTCAGCAGAGCAGTTAGGTTTGCCATTCTCTCAATATAATTGGGTTCAACGACTTAAAGGTGTAAAAGATACCTACACTGAAAATACATATCGTTTGAAGGTCATATTGTCAGCCGAAGGAATACTTACAACTGAAATAGCGCCTCTTACAGATAAACCATTTTTAACCGCACGTTTGATGGAAATAGATGAACAAACACCACGTTGGCAACGAACGAACAAAACGTCTGAACGTTCACATTTGCATCATCATCATCAGACGGATATTGTTTTGTTCCATAATGCAGAAGGAAAACTATTGGAGTTTGATATTGGCAATTTAGTTATATCTTATCAAGCTGAGAAACAGACACCACGCTATGAGCATGATTTTTTACGTGGTTGTATGAGACAAGCGTTATTAGATCACGGTGAGATTATTGAAGCAGATTTGACTGTTGAATCGTTAAAAGCAGCTATTCTAGCACAGGATGATATTTGGATGATTAATAGCTTAAGAGAATGGATGCCCGTACAATTTCGATAAGGTTGAGGGAACAATAATGATAATAATAGGATATTTAATCGTATTTCTTTTTTTGATGTGGTTAGGGCAAAAGGTCTGTATACGCTGTGTACGACATCAACGCAAAGGGTATGCATTTTTATGTATGACACTTGTTATTCTAATGCAGGCAGTTGTGATTTACTATTTTGTAGGTACAATCATAGATCAAATGACGACGTTATTAAAATTGTTTTATAATGAAACGTAAACGAGGTGGAACGAATGAAAGTTTATAGTCAAGGAGACCAAGCGATTGTGGTGTCTTTACGCGATCAAGTGACACCAACTGCGACACAGCGTTTGCTCGTATTAAGACATTATTTAATCGAACAGAATGAACCATTCATCACAGAGATTGTACCGACAGAAACCGATATGTTGATCTCTTATGATGCGCATATGATGATGGAACAGATGGCTATCGCATCGCCATTTTTATATATGAAAAACTTGATTGCACAAATTGATCTCTCAGAAGAAAAATGGAAAAAGCAACGTCGTTGTGTCAAAGTGCCGATGTATTATGGTGGTGAATATGGGCCGCATTTGAATCATATTTTGGCGGAGTTAGGGATAACGGAAGAGACGTTTATTCAGCATCATACATCGAGTGACTATTTCGTATCTATGATGGGCTATTCACCGGGCTTTCCTTATTTATCAGGTGTAGATCAACGCATTATCGTTAATCACACAGCACCGGAAAAGCGATTTATTCCCGCTGGGTCTGTGATTTTAGAAAATAATAAATGTGGGATTACGACAACAGATACATATGAAGATTGGCTTGTGATAGGTTGGACACCATTACAATTATTTGATCCGACAAAGAAAGATTTTGCGCTTATTTCATTGGGAGACCACGTGAAATTCGATGTGCTACAAGAAGGGCGTGATGTGTGATGACATTAATGATTGAAGACAGCGGACTCTTTTCAAGTTTCCAAGATTTTGGACGACAAGGTCATGAACATTTAGGGGTGATTCGTAGTGGCGTACTCGATATTGTTGCACATGAAATTGCCAATCGACTTGTTGGTAACGATCCGGAAGAAGCGACGTTAGAGATGACCAATCGTATGGCTCGTATCCGTTTTATAGAACCGACATTAATTGCAATGTCAGGGGCAATTGCGATTGCGCATACCGATGATAGACAGATAAAAATGAATAAACTTTATTTAATGAACAAAGGGGACGTATTGCGTTTTGATGCATTGCATAGAGGTGCTCGTGTCTACTTAGCTGTTGCAGGTGGTTATGAACTCGAATCGTGGTTAGGTTCTGTCTCTACTGATGTGATTTCTACAATGGGTGGCTATCAAGGTCGTGCTTTGAAGGCTGGTGACAAAGTAAGCTTGAAGCGTAGCTATCATCAAGGACACCGAAAACTATTCGAACGACTCAAAGAAACAGGCACTACTTCATGGGGAGTAGACGGTTATACGCTATCATTCAACTATTTGTCTGACGTGATCCACGTGTTGCCGAACAAAGGGACAGAAGATTTTGATGTTGAAAGTCTACGAGCATTTACGCAACATGAGTATTCTGTAACTAGTAAAGCAAATCGTATGGGAATCGTATTAGATGGTATACCTATTAAAGCTCATTACGATGGGATGCCACCGCATCGTTCAGTAAAAAGAGGGACGATACAGGTGAAAAAAGAAGGAGCACCAGTGATATTGTTGAATGATCATTATACACTCGGTAGTTATCCGCAAGTGGGTACGATTGCGACATATCACTTGTCAAAAATCGCACAAAAACGCCAGGGTTCAAAAGTAAAGTTTCAATTGATTGATATCGCACAAGCGGAACAAAACTTGGTGAAGTATCATAAATGGTGCCGTCATCTCTTTGCTGGAATCGCATATCGGATGAAAGAAGAAATGCATAGCTAGTATTAAACGAGGTTGTGAGAGAAGCGTTTAGAATTTGAGCAGAATTCGAGCGATGAATAAAATCGCTTTTTGATTTTATCGAATCGCAAAATTCTGTCGAGAATTCTGCTTCTTGAACACTGACATCACGAGGTTGTGAGAGAAGCGCTTTGGAGTTGAGCAGCATCAAAATTTTATGCTTAATGAATGTGTTGTTCTCTACAACTGGAGTCTGAATACAAAAATAAGATGATTTTATATAATGGTATGTATGAGCAACTTTATGTAAGTATTTCAAGTGTTTGTTTGTTTTCACTTGAAATTTGTCACTTATTCGTATATATTGTTATACTGAACTTATATTGAATATTACAAAATGATTACAAATAGATTAATTTAAAGTTTTAAATCCATAGGACATGCCGTATTTTCATATCGAACAGACGACTTGTCATGGATGTCACGATAAATAAAGAGAAGAGATGTATCATTAACGGGGGAACATACATGGAAAAAGGAAATAAAAAAATAGGGATTTTTATGTTTTTCTTATTGATGGTTTTAACCATCTCACTGAAAACATATTTTGCCTATTATGTAGACTTGTCACTCGGTGTTAAAGGGCTCGTACAAAACTTAATACTTCTAATGAATCCATACAGCTTGGTTGCGTTGATATTGAGTGTGTTTCTACTATTCAAAGGTAGAAAAGCATTTTGGTTTATGTTCATCGGTGGTTTCCTTATTACATTCGTCTTATATGCCAATGTTGTTTATTTCCGCTTTTTCTCAGACTTTATTACGTTTAGTACTTTGAACCAAGTAAGCAATGTTGATTCTATGGGTGGGGCGCTAAGTGCATCATTCCAATGGTATGATTTTGTCTATTTCTTAGATACTTTTGTGTATTTATTTATATTGACGTTCAAGCAGAAGTGGTTGGACAAACAAGTTTTCCATAAAAAGTTTGTGCCAGTTGTTATGGGTACTGCGATTGCCTTGTTCTTCTTGAATTTGGCATTTGCAGAAGCAGACCGTCCTGAGTTATTAACGCGTACATTTGACCATAAATATTTAGTGAAATATTTAGGACCTTATAACTTCACGGTATATGATGGTGTAAAAACGATTGAAAATAATCAACAAAAAGCACTTGCTTCTGAAGATGATCTGACAGAAGTATTGAATTACTCTAAACAAAAAAATACTGAGCCGAACCCAGTATATTACGGTAAGGCAAAGGGTAAGAATGTCATTAAAATTCATTTAGAGAGTTTCCAAACATTTTTAATTAATAAAAAAGTGAATGGCGAAGAAGTGACACCGTTTTTGAATAAGTTATCTTCAGGTCAAGATGACTTTAGATATTATCCGAACTTCTATCACCAAACAGGTCAAGGGAAGACTTCAGACGCTGAGTTTACGATGGATAACAGTTTATACGGTCTTCCACAAGGATCAGCCTTTTCATTAAAAGGTGATAACACATTCCAGTCACTACCAGCTATCTTGCATCAGCAACAAGATTATACAACGAATGTGATGCACGGTGACTACAAAACTTTCTGGAACCGTGATCAAGTGTATCGTCACTTTGGTATCGATAAGTTTTATGATGCGACATATTATGATATGTCACCCGAGAATTTAGAAAACTTAGGGTTGAAAGATAAGGAATTCTTTAAAGAGTCAGCAGAATATCTCGACAAAGAAAAAGAACCTTTTTATTCACACTTGGTAACATTGACAAATCATTATCCATTCACGTTGAGCGAAGAGGATGCAACGATTGAAAAAAGTGATACGGGGAATAATACGGTAGATGGTTACATTCAAACAGCACGTTATTTAGATGAATCGGTTGAAGCATTCATCAACGATTTGAAAGCACGTGGTTTATATGAAGACTCAGTAATTGTTCTTTATGGTGACCACTATGGTATTTCAGAAAATCACAACAAAGCGATGAGCGAGTTGTTAGGTGAACCAATTACACCAGCAAAATTCAATGACTTGAATAAAACAGGCTTTTGGATTAAAGCACCAGGTGTTGAACCAAAAGTAGATGAAACATATGCAGGACAAATTGATGTCATGCCAACGTTACTTCACTTACTTGGTATCGACACGTCAAACTATTTGATGTTAGGAACTGATATGTTATCGAAAGATCATCAAGAAGTTGTACCATTCCGTAACGGTGACTTTGTCACGAAAGATTACAAGTATGTAAATGGTAAAGTGTACAACAACAAAGATAACGAACCGATGACGACACCACCGTCGAACTTGGAAGAAGTAAAACAACAAGTTCAAACAGATCTTGAAGTTTCGGACAAGATTTTGAATGGCGACTTGTTCCGATTCTATAAAAATCCTGATTTTGACAAAGTAGATCCAGCGAAATATAAATATGAAGCAGGTTCTAAAGCTGAAAAATAGAACGATAAAAAGCGACTGACTTTACACATCAATCATGTGCAAAGTCAGTCGCTTTTTTTGATATTACCTAACCTAATGCAACGTCTAATATCATCATAATTGTAAAGCCGAGCATCAAACTTAATGTTGCAAGGTCGGTATTTTCACCTGATTGTGAGTCGGGAATCAGTTCTTCAACGACAACGAATATCATCGCACCTGCCGCAAATGCGAGTGCATACGGTAAAATAGGTGTGACAATTAATACGGCTGCGGCGCCTAATGTTGCAAAAACAGGTTCGACAAGCGCCGACCCTTGTCCATAGTTAAATGATTTCCATTTAGATTGCCCCGCTGCATGCATTGGAAGCGAGAGTGCAGCGCCTTCAGGAATGTTTTGAATCCCAATTCCGATTGCAAGCCCGAGTGCACCGAGTAATGTTGCATGTTCATTGCCTGTTGCAACACCACCAAAGGCAACACCAATCGCAAGCCCTTCAGGAATGTTATGTAGTGTAATCGCGAGAAAAAGCAATGTATTTTTACTAAGCCCGGTTTCAACGCCTTCTACTTTTTGAGAACTGTCTTGCGCATTGCGATGCATGTGTGGAATGACGTAATCGAGTGAACGGATAAAAACGCCACCGAGTAAAAATCCAATTGCGGCAGGGAGCCACGGATACGTACTATCCGAACTGCTTTCGATAGCAGGTTGTAATAATGACCAGAAACTTGCAGCAATCATAATACCTGCAGCAAATCCTTGCATGGAACTAAGTATTTTCTGATTGACGGTTTTAAATAAAAATACCGTAGCAGCCCCTAGTGCAGTTAATAACCAAGTGATGAGTCCAGCAACTAGTGCTTGAACAAATGGGGGGCTGTCGGCAATGTAATTCAACATAGCGTTTGTCTCCTTGTATCATTTGAATAGAAAAAAAGGTATAATAGATAGAACTGATTTAAGATTAACAGATATAGTGGAGCAAATCTATAAGGTAAAAGGAAGTATGTTGGATGGCAGCGTATAAAATAGAACATTTGAACAAATCATTTGCTGATAAAGTGATATTTGATGACTTAGAATTCGCAGTTTCTGATAAAGAACGTGTCGGTTTAGTAGGTATTAATGGGACGGGTAAGAGTTCTTTACTGAAAGTGATTGCCGGTTTGGATGAAGACTTTGATGGAGAAGTGACACATCCGAAACAATATCGCATTCGCTACGCATCTCAACAGCATTACTTAGACGAAGAAATGACTGTGTACGATGTTGTTTACAGTGCTGATACCGAGACATTAAAAGCAATCAAGCGATATGAGTTAGCAACTGTACAATATGCTGAACAACAAACGGACAAAGCGCTAGATGAAATGATGTCAGCACAATCGGATATGGATATGTTAGCCGCATGGGATTATAGTGCGGAAATCAAGACCATTTTATCAAAGTTAGGTATACATGATACGACGAAACGTATCGGGGAACTATCAGGTGGACAACAAAAGCGTGTAGTTTTAGCGAGAACGCTTATTGAACAGCCAGACTTACTGTTGTTAGACGAGCCGACAAACCATTTGGACTTTGAATCCATTCATTGGCTCATCAACTTTGTTAAAACTTATCCAAAAACAGTTGTATTTGTGACGCATGATCGATATTTCTTAAACGAAGTATCTACACGCATCGTTGAGTTACAACATGGTAGGTTGTCATCTTATCCGGGTAATTATGAGACCTATATTGAGATGCGTGCAGAACAAGAAGCAATCATGGCGAAGCAACAGACGAAACAACGTGCATTATTCAAACAAGAATTGGCATGGATGCGTGCAGGTGTTAAAGCACGAACGACGAAGCAACAAGCGCGTCAAGATCGTTTCAAAGAACTGGAAGAACAAGTAAAATCACATCACACACAAGAAAAAGGTTCATTGAATTTGGCCCATTCACGATTAGGGAAACAAGTGTTTGAATTGGAACAAGTCGGTAAAACAATCAAAGGTCGCACACTTTTTGATGGATTGACGACGATTATTCAAAAAGGTGTACAAATTGGTATTGTTGGGGAGAACGGCGCAGGTAAAACAACACTTCTCAATATCCTTGCAGGTGAGGACACAGACTTCAGTGGTGTGTTGAAAGTAGGACAAACAGTAAAGGTTGCTTACTTTAAACAAACAGATGAACGTTTAAATCAAGATGTTCGGATGATTGACTTTTTACGTGAAGAACAAGAAGTGGCAAAACAAAAAGATGGCACGACGGTTTCTGTCACTCAGTTGTTAGAGCAGTTTTTATTTCCAACACAAACACATGGCAAGAAGGTTTATAAGTTATCAGGTGGTGAACAAAAACGTCTATATCTACTGCGCTTGCTCGTGCATCAACCGAATGTATTGTTATTAGATGAGCCGACAAATGATTTGGATACTGAGACGTTAACGATATTAGAAGATTATATTCAGACATTTGGTGGCACAGTGATTACTGTCAGCCATGACCGCTACTTTTTGGATAAAGTAGTAGATTGTTATTGGTATGTACACGATGGGCAAGTCGACATGATTTTAGGCCGATTCGATGATTACTTAGCGTATAAAAAGGAACAAGAAGCGGTGGTTGAATCACAAGAAAAAGCAGCCATACCAACACCGCCTAAAAAGTCAAAAAAGCGAGGATTATCTTATAAAGAAAAACGTGAATATGAGCTGTTATTGTCAAGAATTGAAGAAACAGAAACACGTTTGTCAGAAATAGACGATGAGATGATTGCAGCACAGGCAGATTATGCGAAGATTCATACATTAAATGAAGAAAAAGTAACATTGGAAACGCAATATGAAGTAGATATTGCACGTTGGAGTGAATTAGAAGAAATTATGGAACAGTAAGAGGGATCTACATGGAAGAGGTATTATCGCATTATTTCGGATACCAGAAGTTTAGACCAGGACAACGAGAAATTATTTCTTATGTTTTGGATGGGCAACATACATTAGGTGTTTTACCAACTGGTGGCGGTAAATCTCTTTGCTATCAAGTACCGGGTCTCAAACAATCTGGTACGACATTGGTGATTAGCCCGTTGATTTCATTGATGAAAGACCAAGTGGATCAACTTAAAACAATGGGCGTTTCTGCAGCCTACTTGAACAGTAGTCAAAGTATGAAGGAGCAACAAGAGATTGAAGCACAGTTGCGTGCTGGAGAGATTAAGTTTTTATATGTCGCTCCAGAACGTTTGGAACAACCACGTTTTGTTGCATTATTACGCCGTCTGCCTATCGCACTTGTTGCGTTTGATGAAGCACATTGTATTTCCAAATGGGGACATGACTTTCGACCGAGCTACCAAGCGGTGATTCATACAGTTCTTGCATTACCACAGCAATTTGCAATTGTGGCATTGACAGCAACAGCAACAACTGAAGTACAGCAAGATATTATGCAACGCCTACACATTCATCCGAATCATGTGGTGAAGACGAGTATAAAAAGGCGCAATCTTATATTTGAAGTGAATCCGACATATCAGCGAGAAAAGTTTGTGATTCGCTACATTAAGCAACACGTCCAAGACTCTGGTATTGTATATTGCGCCACTCGGAAGCAAGTTGAAACACTATATCATGCATTAGAAGATGCAGGTATTTCTGCAACTTATTATCATGCAGGACGCACAGCGAAAGAGAGAGAAGCGGCACAAAATGATTTCTTATACGACCGCACACGAGTGGTAGTGGCGACAAATGCCTTTGGTATGGGGATTGACAAGTCAAATGTCCGCTTTGTGATTCATTACAATATGCCAGGTGACTTGGAGTCTTATTATCAAGAAGCAGGCCGTGCGGGACGAGATGGTTTAGAAAGTGACTGTATCTTATTATTCAGTGAGCGTGATATCGGGTTGCATGAGTATTTTATTACATCATCTAAGGCAGATGAAGATTATCAAGATAAGATGGGTGAAAAACTGACGAAAATGATTCAGTACACTAAGACAAAACAATGCTTGGAAGCAACGCTCGTTCATTATTTTGAGCCGAATGAACGCCTTGAGGAATGTGGTCATTGTAGCAATTGTATTGCCAAAAATAAAACGTATGATATGACAAAAGAAGCTAAAATGATCATCAGTGGTGTGGCACGATTAAATCAGCAAGAAACTCACCAAACGGTCATTCAAGTATTACGTGGTGAACAATCTGATTATATTCAACATCAAGGGTTTGCTGATTTGTCGACGTATGGCATTATGAAAGACTATACCACTGGTGAGTTGCACCACTTGATAGATGAAATGCGATTCAAAGGTTTTTTGAATGCACAAGATGATATTTTAATGTGCGATGATAGTGTCAAAAAAATATTAAAAAATGAAACACGCGTTTATACGTCACCATTCCGCCGAAAATCAAAAGAAATCGTGAAGATTAATACAGTAGAAGGTGTGGATCGCAAACTTTTAGAACAGTTAATGGCAGTACGTCAGCAACTAAGTGATAAGCTACACGTACCACCTGTCAATATTTTTACAGATTACACTTTAGAAGAATTTGCAAAGCGAAAACCTACTTCTAAGCAAGAGATGATTCATATAGAAGGGGTCGGGAGCTATAAGTTGAAGCACTATTGCCCAGTTTTTTTGGAAACGATACAAGCGTATAAAATATGAGTAGTATAATAGTAGATTCTATATAGAAAGAACTCATAGAAATGGTTGCGAATATACGCTATCAAATTTAAAATAAAGTTGTATGAATAGATAAAAAACAGAATGATAAATGATGTTAGGAGACATAATTTATGAGTAAAATATCAATTATAGTACCTATATACAATGTAGAAGATTATATTGCAGAAGCAATTGACTCATTGATTAATCAAACAATCTTTCAAGACCTTGAAATCTTATTAATTGATGATGGTAGTCAAGATGGTAGTACAGATATTGCAAAAAAGTATGCAATGGAATATGAGAATATTTCATATCATCTTAAGGAAAATGGTGGTTTGTCAGACGCGCGTAACTACGGTTTAAGATTTGCATCGAGTAAATATTCGATGTTTTTAGATTCAGATGATATGTATACAAGACAAGCATGTGAACACTTGTATGAGTTTGCAGAAGAAAATCATCTTAATATCGTTGTTGGAGATTTAGAGACTTTTCCAAAAGAAACACCGAATTATGGATGGAAAAAGTATTATGGCAATGGTAACCATGTGATTGATTTAACAGTCAGTGGCGAAGATTTGATAAAAAATCCGTCAGCATGTAATAAATTATTTAGAACTGATATTTTACGTGATAAAAGTGCATTATTCCCTGTGGGGCGACACTTTGAAGATGCATTTGCGATTATTCCATTGATGTTCAAAGAAAAGTATATTGGTGTTTTAGATGAAAACATATATTTATACAGAAAACGTGAAGATGGATCATCAATTATGGACTCAAGTTTTACGAAAGAAAAGAATTATTATGATTATATTGAGTTGATTAAAACTTTATATAATGAATTAATCGTGGGTCAAACAAATCATCAAGTTGTATTTGCAACAAATGAGTTTATTAGAAAGACATTCCACGGATATCTGAACAATATCTTTTTAAATAGTCAAGTGATATTTGATGAAGAGAAAAAAGCATGGATTTTCGATCAAATACAGCCAGTTTATCAAAACATAAATTACAAGTATCTTGAAAAACTCAGCAATCATCGTGTAATGAAAACAGTTTACTATGCACTGGTTACAAATGATAAAGCATTATTTGTAAATCCATTTTTAGACGTAGACAATATTATTATTCGTGATAACACGCTCATCTCCAAAAAACATTTTGATACGCCAGAAATTAATTCAGTTCATTTGTATGCTTCTATTGAAAGATTTATAGAACAAGAAGACGAAATCTTATTTGTTGGTGAATTAGTTTCAAACAATATGATTATTGATCATCAACTTAAGAATCCACTTGTTGTTGAACTGAAAGATAAAGAAGGGAATATTATAGAGTTGCCTATTGAGAAGTTTAATAAACTGG
Organism: Staphylococcus muscae; assembly: GCF_003019275.1. Classification (NCBI taxonomy): domain Bacteria; kingdom Bacillati; phylum Bacillota; class Bacilli; order Caryophanales; family Staphylococcaceae; genus Staphylococcus; species Staphylococcus muscae. The sequence goes on from NZ_CP027848.1 coordinate 1,844,513, forward strand.
ACTCACCATATATTAAACAAACAGATGATTCGGCTTGTGGTATTATGATTTCTATTCCTAAATCGGTGATTATGCATGTAAAAAATACTTATGAAGTGAGTCTGTTTATTGTTGAAGAAGCAACACAAGAAAGAAAGCCAATTATTACACAGGCGCATGCCTTCCTGCATCGATTTAAAGGGAAGATAAATCGTCATTTAATTTTAGATGTGTTACCTAATCGAACAATTAAAATCATTACGAATGCATCATTAAAACAGAAGTTGATTCTTGAAAAGAATAGAATTATGGACAAATCTAAATTACGTGTGGGAAGTAAGATGCGAATTTTAAGCCATGCTACAAACTGGGCATTAAAGCATAAAAATATAGTATTAGTCGGCGAACGGTCAGATACATTTCAAGATAATAGTGCGGCGTTTTTTAAATATGTTAATACACAGCCTAATAAGAAGAAACACTATTATTATTTAGCAGATGGACGTTCAGAAGCATATTCGGAAGCAGCACAGTTTGGTAAAGTTGTGCGAAAAGATTCAATTAGACACTATTTATACTTGTTGTCAGCTAATACGTTGGTAAATTCATATGATCCAGATGCTTATATGAGACCGTCTGCATATTCGAAACCGGAATTCTATCGACTATTCGGTGATTTAATCAATTATAACCGTGTCTTTTTACAGCATGGTGTGACATATAATAATGTTGTTCAAGCAATTTCAAATTATCGAATTGGTTTTGAAGGAATTGTTGTGACAAACAAAGATGAAGAAGAATTATTAAAACATGGTGCTTATTATAATGATCAGCAATTGATTAGATCGGGCTTTTCACGATACGAAAAATTAAAAGAAAATATTCGCACCAATGAACCGATTCAATTCAGTGATGAAAAAGAACGTATTATTTTACTAATGCCAACATGGCGTAAAGGTTTAACACCGGGTTCTTACAATAAAAAAGCAGCAAATCAAAAAATTGATCCGTCTAGATTTTTAGCTTCAAATTACTATGAATTCTATAATAATCTAATTAATAATGAAGAATTGATAAAAGCATTAGAAGAAAAAAATATTAGATTAAAGTTCTTCCCGCATTATGAAATGAGAGATTTTCTTGAATATTTCAATCAACCAAAGTCAGACAAAATAGAGATAGTACCAAAAGAACAAAATGTACAAGATTTATTAATTGAATGTGATATGTTGATGACAGACTTTTCTTCTGTATTCTTTGATGTACTATTTATGAAAAAACCAGTTATTTTTACGCAGTTTGATTTAGATGCTTTTTACAAAACGCATTATAAAAAAGGGTATTTAGACTTTACGAAGAATGAACTTGGTACATCAGTTCATACGATTGAAGATACTGTAAACGAAGTTAAAGAAAATATTGAAAATGGATTTACAGTGCCAACAGATGTATTGAATCATATTGAGCATTATTTAGAATATGCATATCAAGAAGACAATAACAAAGCAATTTTAGAGTTTATAGAAGAACTTTAATTGTGTGAACAGAATTCTATCTTAATCAAGATAATTAAATAAGTCAGTATAGTTTTTAGAGTGGAATGCCCACTTTTACGTCACCTTAATTGTTAGAAATAGAATCTAACAGTTAGGGTGATTTTTCACTTGTTCATAGCATGAAGTAAGAGAATGGTTAATTTATAGAACACATTCGAAAGATTTACAAAATAGAGAAAAATGTAAAAAGTATAGAAATGAATATTCAGAAAAGTACATGAAATTAGTTGCGTAACAACACCGTGAAATTTAAAATAAAGTAGTAACGATAAATTAAAGAGCACGCTTACACACGTTAGGAGACTTTGTTCATGAGTAAAATATCGATGATTATACCGTTTTATAACGTTGAAGATTACATCATAGATGCACTGGACTCAGTAGTAAATCAAACAATTTTCCAGGATCTTGAAGTCATTTTGATCGATGATGGAAGCCGAGATGGTAGTACGGAGATTGCAAAAAGTTATGCAGAAAAATATCCAAACATTGCTTATTATCATAAAGAAAATGGGGGGATATCAGATGCACGCAACTATGGCCTACAATTTGTAACAAGTAAATATACAATGTATATGGATTCAGATGACATGTATACGCCTCAAGCTTGTGAATCTCTCTATAATTTTGCAGAAGAAAAGAACTTAAAACTTGTTGTAGGTGAGCTGGAACTATATCCGGGTAAAAGTCCAAATTATGATTGGAAAAAATATTTTGGTCATGGTAATCAAGTGATTGATTTATCAGTAGCGGGGGAAGAACTTATCAAGATGCCTTCAGCATTCAACAAAATATTCAGAACGGAAATTTTACTTGATAAAGAAGAGTTATTTCCGGTTGGGCTTCGTATGGAAGATGCTTTTGCTATGATACCTTTGATGGTTGAGACAAGAGTAATAGGGCTTGTAGATGAGAAAGTCTATTTATATAGACAACGTGATGATGCTTCTTCTTATATGGATACTGTCTATAATAATGAAGAGAACTATTATGTTTATATCAAATTAATACAGTCACTGCATAATCAACTAATCGTGGGTGAGAAAAATGAACAAATTATTTACGCAGTTCAAAAATTTATTACTAAATCATATCATGGCTTTTTAATTAATATCTTTTTGAAAGATCTTATTACATTTAGTGAAGAAGAAAAAGCATGGACGTTCGATCAAATACAACCAATTTATCAAGATGTGAATTATAAAATGGTAGAGAAGCTAAGTGAGCACCGTATAATGAAAACCATTTATTATGGACTTGTGACAAACAATAAATCACTTTTTGTTAATCCTATTTTGAATGTTGATAGAATCGTGATTAGAGATAAAATATTAACTCATCCAGATTATTTAAGAAAGCTTGAAATGCATTCTATCCACTTATATGCAGCTATCGAAAGGTTTATTGAAGATGATGAAGATTATGTTTTCATTGGTGAATTGGTTTCGAATAATGCTTATATTAATCACAATCTTCAAAATTCATTTGTATTTCTATTGAAAGAATTAGAAGGTCAAACGCTAGAATGTCCTGTTCAGAAGTTCAACAAGTTAGAATCACCGTATCGTAAGCAAGAGAATGACGCACCTTGTGGTATTAAAGTTCGAATTCCTAAGTCATATGTTAACAACAAAATTGGCAGCTTAGAATTACAAATGTGCATTATTGAGAAAGCGACACAAGAGCGCAAATATATTGGAGTTCTTGCACATGATTTATTACATCAATATAAAAGAGAAGGAAATCAGCCCATTTCATTAAATATAAGAGAGAACCGTACTATTGAAATGATTATAGATGAAATGCCAGAAGACAGTGCAACTGATGAAACGGTTTAAAATTAAGAGATATGATAAGCTCATGAAATAATAAAGTCTCATCTCGTATAATATTAAATATAGTGTATAGGACAAAAAAAGAGAATCCATACGGGTAGAATTATGCTATATTTTGAAATGTAGAATTGCAACAGTCGATAGTAGATGAATGTTTTTCGAGTGTTTTGTACATGCTATTCAATATAAAGTTTGCTATTAATTTTTGTAATAATTTACAGTTCTTAGCCTTAAAGATAAAGTTGTTAATGAGCTAACTGAGTAGTAAGCATGATTATATTGAATGAAAATTAAATTAAGGTAGGAGACCTATTTATGAGCTTAGTATCTATTATAGTGCCGATATACAATGTAGAAAGTTATCTAAAAGAAGCGATTGATTCATTAATTAATCAAACAATTTTTGATGATCTTGAAGTGATTTTAGTAGATGATGGTAGTCAAGATGGCAGTGGAGTAATTGCAAAAACATATGCGGAGAAGTATGCGAATATTTCGTATCATTATAAAGAAAATGGTGGTTTATCAGATGCGAGAAACTTTGGTTTACAGTTTGTATCAAGTAAATACACAATGTTTTTAGACTCTGATGATATGTATACACCTCGTGCTTGTGAAGTTTTGTATCATTTCGCTGAAGAGAATAATTTGAATATTGTAATTGGGAATTTGTTTATATTTCCTGGTAACACACCAAACTATGACTGGAAAAGATATTTTGGACATGGTAATCGTGTGATTGATTTATCAGTAAGCGGTGAAGAATTATTAAAATCTCCATCAGCATGTAATAAAATCTTCAGAACAGATTTGTTGCGACAAAAAGATGAGTTTTTCCCAGTAGGGCGTCACTTTGAAGATGCCTTCTCAATTATTCCATTAATGGCTAATGAACGTATAATTGGACTTGTTGATGAAAAAGTCTATTTATACAGACAACGAGAAGACGGTTCATCAATCATGAATTCAATCTATACGAAAGAGAAAAATTATTATGATTACATTGATTTAATAAAAACACTTCACAATCAATTAATCGTAGATGAGACAAACAAGCAAATTGTTTATGGTGTTCAAAAATTTATTACTAAATCTTTTCATGGGTATTTATTAAATATATTTTTGAAAGATCATATTTCATTTGATGAAAAAGAAAGAGCGTGGATATTTGATCAAATATTACCGATTTATCAAAATATAAACTATAAGATGTTGGACAAGCTAAGCGAACATCGTGTGATGAAAACGATTTATTATGCACTTGTTACGAATAATAAATCATTATTTGTGAATCCGATATTAGAGGTCAATCGTATTATTATTCGGGATCAAATTTTGATAAATCCAGAATACTTATGTGAGCTAGAAATGCATTCCATTCACTTATATGCGTCTATTGAAAGATTTATTGAAGACAATGAAGATTTTGTATTAATCGGTGAGCTTATTTCAAATAACGTGGAAATCGATCATCATCTTCAAAATGAATTCGTATTTCAATTGAAAGGTCCTAAAGGTCGAGTGGTAGAATACCCAGTTCAGAAATTCAACAAATTAGAATCACCGTATTATAAAGATGAGAACGATGCCTCTTGTGGAATTATGGTGCGTATCCCTATGTCAGCCATTAGTGGAAAGGATAATCATTTTGAATTGAAAATGTGCATCATTGAAGAAACAACACAAGAGCATAGATACATTGGTGTTCTTGCACACAATCTACTTCATCAATACAAAAGAGAAAAAACTCAGCCTATTTCATTAAATATACGACCAAATCGTACGATTGAATTAATTACGAAAAAAGTATCAGTTGAGCAACCAGTTGGCAAAACTAACAAAGAAACAAAAGTCGAAAAAAGTATGCAAGATAATGTACAGTCTCTTTTGCAACGTATAAAAAGGGGAATTATTCAGCTGAAAAATTGTATTTTAAAATAATTCTTTTCATTAAAATGTAAAGCCGTCAATCAATTTAATATAAGTAAGAAATTCCTATTTTGGATATAAAAACATCTCAATTGTTATATTGAACAGTTGAGATGGTTTTTCGCAAATAAATAACAATATAATAGTCAATTATTATAGATATTGGAGAATACAAACAAATTCAATTAAAATATTGTTGATAATATACATTATTAAATTTACAATGAAGTAGAGAGTATTAAGAACGAGAATAAATGTTAGGAGACATCAACATGAGTAAAATATCCGTTATAGTACCTATATATAATGTGGAAGACTACCTGGAAGAAGCTATTGAGTCATTGATTAACCAAACAATTTTCTTTGACCTTGAAGTCCTACTAATTGATGATGGAAGTGAAGATGGTAGTACTGAAATTGCTGAAGCATATGCTTTAAGGTATCCGAATATTTCGTATCATTTAAAAGAAAATGGTGGTTTATCAGATGCACGGAATTATGGATTACAATTTGTTACTAGTAAGTACACAATGTTTTTAGACTCTGATGATATGTATACACATAGAGCCTGTGAAACACTTTATGATTTTGCTGAAGAAAAAGAATTGAGTATTGTAGTCGGTAACTTAGTTACATTTCCAATGAAAACCCCTAATTATGAATGGAAAAAATACTATGGCAATGGCAATATTATAATTGATTTATCAGTGGGTGGCGAGGAACTGATAAAAAATCCATCTGCATGCAATAAAATCTTTAGAACAGATATTCTACTTGATAAAAAAGAGTTGTTTCCAGTAGGCCGTCATTTTGAAGATGCATTTTCAATTATTCCATTGATGGTAGCAGAACAAAAAATTGGTGTTGTGGATGAAGTTATCTATTTATATAGACAGCGAGAAGATGGAACTTCTATTATGAATTCTGTTTTCAAAAAAGAACAGAATTATTATGATTATATTGAATTAATTAAATTATTGCACGAAAAGATACTAAAAAATCAAGAAGTATATCAAATTAAATATGCTGTTGAAAAGTTTATTTATAAGACTTTCCATGGGTATTTAAATAACATCATTTTAAAACAGTATGTAGATTTTGATGAAGAAGAACGTAAGTGGTTATTCAAAGAAATCCAACCTGTTTATAAAGATATGAGCTTTAAAGTACTAGAAAAGTTGAGCAAACACCGTGCTTTAAAAATAGCTTATTATGCATTAGTGACAAATAATGAAGCATTATTTGTTAACCCTAAACTAAAAGTTGGTCGTATCATTATACGTGACGGTATTATTGTGTCTTCTGAGTATGCAGATGTACAAGAAATTAATACAGTCCATTTATATGTATCTATGGAGCGTATGATTGAACGTGAGTTCGGTATTGAACTTATTGGTGAATTACTGTCAAATAATGCTGTTATTGACCACCAGTTAGAAAATTCACTTATTCTTGAATTGACGCCAAAAAGAGGTAGAAAGATTCAATTGCCAGTCTACAAATTTAATAAGTTAGATTCCCCTTATATCGTACAAGAAAGTGACTCTATTTGTGGTGTTAAGGTTAATATTCCTAAGTCATTGATTAATAGAAATGAGAATGAGTATACAGTTGGAATTAAGCTTATTGAAGATGCCACTCAAGAGCGTCGACAAGTGATAACACAAGCACATCATTTATTCCATCGATTTAAAGGTAAAGTAGACGATAAATTATCAATTGATGTTTTACCAAACCATACAATTAAAATTATTGCGAACCCAACATGGAAAGAAAAACTTGCAAAAGAAAAAGAACGAATTTTTGATAAGTCAAAAATTCGTGTTGGTGGCGGATTGCGTTTGATGCATCATGCTGCACATCAAGTATTAAAACATAAAAAAATTGTGTTGGTTGGAGAGAGACCAGATACATTTCAAGATAACAGTGCATCATTTTTTAAATATGTTAATGCTCAATATAATAAAAGGAAACAATATTATTATTTAGCTGATAAGCAATCAGAAGCGTATTCAGAAGCTGCACAATATGGAAAAGTTGTACGTAAGGATTCTATCAGACACTATTTATATTTATTATCAGCAGATACACTGGTAAACTCGTATGATCCGGATAGCTATATGAGACCTTCAGCATATACCAAACCAGAATACTATCGTATATTTGGAGATCTCATTAACTATAAACGTGTATTTTTACAACATGGTGTAACATATAATAATGTTGTCCAAGCGATTTCAAATTATCGAATTGGATTTGAAGGAATTGTTGTGACAAATAAAGCTGAAGAAACGTTATTAAAAAATAATGCCTATTATAATGATCACCAATTGATTCGATCTGGTTTTCCACGTTATAAAAAATTAAAAGAAAATATTTCTTCAAATGAACCAATCCAGTTTAATGATGAAGAAGAACGCGTTATTTTATTAATGCCAACATGGAGAAAAGATTTAACGTCAGGATCATACAATAAAACGTCAGATGATGACAAGCAAGATCCAACGAAGTTCTTAGCATCGGATTACTATGAGTTCTATAACAATTTGCTTAACAATGAAGAATTGATTAAAGCAATAGAAGAAAAGAATATCAAATTGAAGTTCTTCCCGCATTACGAAATGAGAGATTTTCTTGAATACTTTGATCAACCAGAATCAGATAAAATTGAAATCGTACCTAAAGAACAAAATGTACAAGATTTGTTAATCGAGTGTGACATGTTGATAACAGATTATTCTTCTGTGTTCTTCGATGTATTATTCATGAAGAAACCAGTTATCTTTACTCAATTTGATTTAGAAGAGTTCTATAAAAAACACTACAAAAAAGGCTATTTAGACTTTACGAAAAATGAGCTTGGTAAATCAGTAAGTACGATTGAAGATACTGTTAGTGAAGTAAAAGAAAATATTGCTAATGGCTTTACAGTCCCAGATGATGTGTTAAAACATATTGAATATTATCTAGAATACGCTTATGAAGAGGGCAACAACCGAAAAATCTTTGAGTTTATTGAAGAGCTTTAATCATTGATTTGATTCAATCATAAGCAAATTCTACATTCAACACTGGTTAAAGTGTAAAAGGGTATTAAGTACAATGCCTTTTGCACAAGACCAGTGTTTCTTTTTGTGAAGAACAAGCAAATAAGGATAAAACTTTGAAAAAATGTGTTTAAATATGGGTAAGATTTGAAGATATGGGTATGGTATGTTTAAGTAATTAAAAAAAGACAAAGAAGTGAGACAATGATAAAGTTTGAAAATGTATCAAAACGATATGGCAACAAAACAGTAGTCGATCGTGTCAATATAGAAGTGAAAGAAGGCGAGTTCTTCGTGCTCATTGGTCCTTCTGGTTCAGGTAAGACGACAACGATGAAGATGATTAATCGCTTGATTGACTTATCTGAAGGTTATATTTACTTCAAGGGGAAACCGATCAGTGACTATTCAGTCTATGAGATGCGTTGGGATATGGGTTATGTATTGCAACAAATTGCACTTTTCCCACATATGACCATTCGTGACAACATCGCACAAGTGCCGTTGATGAAACAATGGAACAAACAAGATATTGATGCACGTGTTGATGAATTGTTAGATATGGTTGGATTGCCACCCGAACAATTTCGAGATCGCATGCCAAGTGAACTGTCAGGTGGACAACGTCAACGTGTAGGTGTTGTACGTGCTCTGGCAGTAGACCCACCTGTGATTCTTATGGATGAGCCGTTTAGTGCGTTAGATCCCATTACGAGAGAAAAACTTCAAGATGATTTACTGGCATTGCAAAGTAAAATTAAAAAAACGATTGTTTTTGTGACGCATGATATTGAAGAAGCATTCAAACTTGGCGATCGCATATGCTTATTAAATCAAGGGCGTGTAGAACAAATTGGGACTCCGAATGAATTTGTCAAAGCACCGAAAAATGAATTTGTGAGTCAATTTATTGGGAATCTTACAAGTGTCGTACTGAATCACTTCTCTATTGGTAAAATTGTTGAATTAGCAGGTGCACCAGTTACAGGAAATGAAGACACCTTACCAATCGTTCATCGAAACGATGCAGTGAGCGATGTGTATCGTGAACTAGCGACACATGAAGCGGTGATGATTGAAATGGACGGTCAGTATTGGCGTCTCACGAGAGAAGATATTTTTCGTTTCCTATCTCAGAACAAGGTAGGTGACGCACGATGAATACATTTATTTCAACACTGTCCGAACGTAAAAGTGAATTGTTCGGAGCATTACTTGAACATATTGAACTGTCATTTATTGCGTTATTAATTGCTGTGCTCATCGGTGTACCACTCGGTATTTTATTGACGAAGACACCGAAATTATCTGAGCCAATTATCAATGTAGCGGCTGTCCTTCAAACGATTCCATCACTTGCTTTGCTCGGCTTAATGATTCCATTGTTTGGGATTGGTACCGTACCAGCAGTGATTGCATTAGTAATCTATGCGTTATTGCCAATTCTTCGCAATACGTATACTGGAATTGTCGGCGTAGACACATCTCTTATTGAAGCGGCGAAAGGGATTGGTATGAAGCCAGCACGACGATTACTGCGTGTCGAACTCCCACTTGCAATGCCAGTCATTATGGCTGGTGTGCGTACAGCAATGGTTTTAATCATCGGAACAGCAACATTAGCTGCACTCATTGGAGCAGGTGGATTAGGTGACTTAATCTTGCTCGGTATTGACCGCAATAATACGTCACTCATCTTAATAGGTGCGATTCCAGCTGCATTATTAGCGATTGCATTTGATATAATCTTACGTGTATTAAGCCGTGTCTCTTATCGCAGAATGATGATGACACTTGCAGCAATACTTGTTGTTATGTTAAGCGTTTCTCTCGCGCCTATGCTCGCACAAAAAGAAGATAAGATTACAGTGGCAGGAAAGTTAGGGACAGAACCATCAATTATTACGAACATGTATAAGTTGATCATTGAAGAAAAAACAGATTATACAGTTGATGTTAAAGATGGTATGGGTAAAACGACTTTCTTATTTAATGCGTTAAAAGCTGATGAAATTGATGGCTATTTAGAATTTACTGGTACAGTTTTAGGTGAATTAACGAAAGAGCAACCGAAATCAAATAACGAGTCTGAAGTTTACAATCAAGCAAAAACAAGCTTGGAGTCGAAGTATGACATGACATTACTTAAACCGATGAAATATAATAACACATATGCTTTAGCGGTGAAAAGATCGTTTGCCGAAGAACATGATTTGAAAACAATCAGTGACTTGAAGCGGGTTGAAAATGACATTAAACCAGGATTTACTTTAGAATTTAATGACCGTGAAGATGGCTATCCTAAAGTACAAAAAGCCTATGATTTGAACTTTAATCAAGTGAAAACAATGGAACCGAAGTTGCGATATCAAGCCGTAGAAAAAGGTGACATTAATTTGATTGATGCTTACTCAACAGATGCAGAATTGAAACAGTATGATATGGTGGTCTTAGAAGATGATCAGCAAGTTTTCCCGCCTTATCAAGGAGCTCCGTTGTTTAAACAAGCTTTTCTTGATGAACATCCTGAAGTGGCTTCTGCATTAAATGAACTTGAAGGTAAAATTACAGATGAGGAAATGCAAGACATGAATTATCGTGTTGCTGAAAAAGGGGAACGCCCTTATGATGTCGCAAAAGCGTATTTGAAAAAACAACATTTAATTGATTAAACTTAGAGCGTAGCAGAATCTATTTTGAAATTCTGCTACGTTTTCTTAAAGATAAACATAAGCAACACTAGATATTTTGGACTTTAATCGTTATAATAATTAACATATTTTAAATTTTCAGATAAAACGGAGGTTTTGATTATGAAGTCACAAATATCGCAGTTACGTGCATACACACCTGGCTTATCACCAGAGGCTTTGAAGAAAAAACTAGGGATTACGGGTGAATTACATAAACTCGCTTCAAACGAGAATGTCTATGGTCCATCACCAAAAGCGAAAGAGGCGGTCAAAGCTCATGTGGATGACTTGTTTTTGTATCCAGAACCTAATGCCCCCCTATTACAAGAAGCGATTGCGACACATTATGATGTTGCGCCAGAACAGGTTGTCTTTGGTGCGGGTTTAGATGAAATGATTGTCATCATCTCTCGAACTGTGATTCGATCTGGAGATAAGGTAGTTACAAGTGAAGGGACATTTGGTCAATACTTCCATAATGCAGTTGTTGAAGATGCGAGTTTTGTTCAAGTACCATTAAGAGATGGGGCATTTGACTTAGATGCAATTGCAGATGCTGTGGATGAAGAGACAGCACTTGTATGGATTTGTAATCCCAATAATCCAACGGGAACTTATCATAATACTGAAGACATTGAAGCGTTTATTCAAAAAGTACCGTCACATGTTACAATTTTGTTTGATGAAGCTTATGCGGAATATGTGACAGCAGATGACTATCCAGATACGATTGCACTGATGAAGAAGTATGACAATATTGCGATGTTGCGCACATTCTCTAAAGCATACGGCTTAGCAGGACTACGTATTGGGTATATGATTGCATCGACAACGTTAGCAGATCAACTTAATGTCATTCGTCCACCATTCAACACAACACGCTTATCCGAACAAGCGGCACTTGCTGCCTTCAAAGATCAAGCAAATTTAGAAAAAACTGTGGCATTGAATAAAGAAGAACGTGAAAAGTTTGAGAACATTGATACAACCTTGACACTATACCCAACACAAACAAACTTTATTTTTGTTGAAACAGATCGTGTGGCTGAGCTAGATGAAGCTTTGCTGAGAGCGGGTATTATTGCACGTGCCTTTCCAAATGGTGTGCGTATTACGTTTGGATTTCCTGAACAAAATGAAGTGATTCGACAAGTGCTTTCTGAATTTTAAGGGGTGTTCAAAAGGACGTAGAGAGTGCATTTTGCTATAATAAAGACAGAGTTACGACAGTCACAAGGAGCGATAGCATGAGAGAATCAATCGGAATTGATATGGATGAAGTTTTGGCAGATACGTTCGGTGCAATTTTAGAGGAATTCAATGAACGTACGCAACTTGGTATCACAATCGAACAAATTATGGGTAAGAAGATATATGATATTATGCCAGAACATAAAAAAGTGATTCGTGAAATCTTGGAAGCGGATGGTTTCTTCGGTCGTTTACCTGTCATCAAAGACGCCCAAGAAGTTGTAGAGAGACTTGCTGAAAAATACGATGTATATATCGTGACAGCAGCAATGGATGTGCCGACTTCATTCCATGATAAGTATGAATGGTTGCGTAAATATTTTCCATTTTTAGATCCACAGCATTTCGTATTCTGTGGACGTAAAAATATTGCGGCTACTGATTATTTAATAGATGATAACCCAAAACAACTCAGTATTTTTAAAGGAAAATCGTTGATGTTTGGTGCACCACACAATCAAGGAAATACTGATTTCGAACGTCTTGAAAATTGGCGTGAAGTAGAAGCATACTTTTTGAAATAATCATCAACAGCCACCTGTTCCATTATCTAGGAAGGGTGGCTGTTCGTTTGAAAAGAGAAGACGTAAATAAGCACTTTCTCATTCAATGAGAAAGTGCTTATTTTATCATATATTGATTATTTAACACCTTGCATTAAGTTTTTAATGAATGGTGATGCGACGAATAGTAACACACCGATTGCAAGGGCAATACTTCCTGAATATAAGAAGTATTGGTTTGAGCTAATAGCTGTATAAACTGTCACCATTTGTGCATTGATACCTTGTGCCATGGCATTAGATAAGAACCAGACACTCATCATTTGCGCTGTAAAGGCTTCAGGTGCCAATTTAGTTGTTGTTGATAAACCAATTGGTGATAAGCAAAGCTCACCTAATGTAACGATTAAGAAGCTTGCGACTAACCAGAATGGGTTGATTAACTCTGCACCAGCAGATAAAGGAATCACCATGATTAAGTATGATACACCTGCTAATAATACACCGATTGCAAATTTGATAACAGTTGGTGGATTAAAGCGGCCAAGTTTCACCCATAATATTGAGAATAAAGGTGCAAAAGCGACGATGAACAGTGGATTCAATGATTGGAACCACGCTGGTGGAATGTGGAAGTCAATTAAACCACCCGTTACTTTTGCTAAGTCAAGTTGCGTTTTTGTATCTGCAAATTGTGCTAATACAGTTGAACCTTGTTCTTGAATCATCCAGAATGCCACAGATGCGATGAACAGTGGGATGTATGCATAGACGCGTTTGCGTTCGTAGTCTGCTGTTTTCTTGCTCGTAAGCATTTTTACGAAATAGAATAGTGGCAAACCAACACCTAAGAATGTAACAAAATTAGCGAAGTTTGCGATCGTAAGTTGACCTAACATAGCAAGAGATACACATACAATCACTACAACAATGGCAATCGCGCTTAAAATTTTGATGAATTTTGCACGTTCTTCTTTAGTCAATGGGTCAGGTACTTCTAACCCTGCTAAACCTAAATATTTTTTGTTCGTTAAGAAATATGTAAGTAGTCCAAAGAACATTCCGACAGCTGCAATAGCAAATCCAGCATGGAAACCAACATTGATTTGAGTCCAACCGATGATCAATGGTGAAATTAATGCACCTAAGTTGATTGACATGTAAAAAATGGTGAATGCTGAATCCATTCGTGGATCGTTCTTTTCATACAATAAGCCGACTGTTGAAGAAATGTTTGGTTTTAATAAACCTGTACCGATAATCAAGAATAGTAATGCGACTAATAAGAGTGTGAAGTTGTTCGGTAGTGATAGTAAAATATGCCCCACCATAATTAAAATACCACCATAGAACAGCGCATGTCGTGTACCGATAATACGGTCGGCAATCCAACCACCGATAACGCCACTCATGTAGATTAACGCCCCATACATTGATACGATCTGAAGTGCGACACCTTGATCGATACCGAAGCCACCTTTTGCAACAGAGTAATAAATGTAATAGGCTAAAATGGCTTTCATACCATAATAACTAAATCTCTCCCAAAACTCTGTGAAGAATAGGGTGCTTAGTCCTTTTGGGTGCCCGAAGAAACCTGTACGTGGTGTACTATTCAGGATTTCCTCTCTCGTGTAATGTTTGCTCATAATAATTCCCCTTTCCTTTCGTGAGAATAAATACTATTTTATACCTATTATCTGTTTTTAACAAGAAAATTCTGAAAAAATAATATGTTAGATTTGTTGTTATAAATTATTAAAAAAAGTGATGATTGCCGTTTGATTGAACACTTATGAAAACTGACACTTAAAAAGTGAAAGATTTCTAAGATGTTCATCATGAGACAACCATCACATGAATGCGTATAGTAGGCTGGAATTATCGATTATCAATCGTCTCTGGATAGAGATCATGATTCATCATACGATATTCAGCCATTTTTTCATATTTACTATTTGGACGACCATAGTTCGTATATGGATCAATTGAAATTCCACCGCGTGGTGTGAACTTACCCCATACTTCAATATAGTGTGGGTCCATTAAGTCGATGAGATCATTCATAATGATATTCATACAATCTTCATGAAAATCTCCATGATTCCGAAAACTGAACAAGTAGAGTTTCAGTGACTTTGATTCAACCATTTTCACATTTGGAATGTATGAAATATAAATTGTCGCAAAATCAGGTTGTCCAGTAATTGGACAAAGTGATGTGAACTCTGGACAATTAAATTTAACAAAGTAATCACGACCTTGATGTTTATTATCGAATGACTCGAGTACATCCGGGCGATAATCAAAGTTGTAAGTGTTATTTTGGTTACCAAGTAATGTAATATCTTGTAAGTCTTCTTTTGAACGTCCTTCAGACATCACAAGACCTCCTTTATCATTTAAGTTTTAGATTGTGACTGACGTCGATTAGGTGACGCTGAACGTCGTGCAACTTCAAACATATAATAGCTTGCAGTTAAAATGATGACGTAGCCAATGACCGCATAAAAATCAGGTGATTCCCCGAACAGGATAAAACCAATGAGTGCGGTAAATAAAATAGATGCATAAGTGAAAATAGAAATATCTTTGGCAGGTGCATAACTATAAGCAATTGTCACACCAATCTGTCCCACAGCGGCAGACAACCCAGCAAAGACTAAATAAGTGATTTGCATACTTGTCATAGGTTCATAAGTGAACAAGACGAATGGTAAAAGTGCCACAACAGAAAAGAATGAGAAATAGAACACAATTGTATAAGGTGCTTCTCGTGTGCTGAGTGCACGAACTGCAGTATAAGCAGCAGCTGCAAAGATACCAGATAGTAGACCAATAACTGCAGGTATTACATCGGATGAAAGTTCAGGTTGGACGACAAAGAACATACCGATAATCGCAACAATCATTGCAATGAATTGATAGCGCTCAATATGTTCTTTTAAGATGACTAAACTGAGTAAAATCGTCCAAAAAGGATTGAGTTTCATTAAGATGTCTGCATCACTTAATACCATATGATCGATGGCATAGATGTTGAGTAAAACACCTGTTAAGCCGAGCATTGATCGTGTAATTAGCAGAGGTTGGCTACTTAATTTACCAAAAAAAGGTTGTTTATATTTCAAGATGAAAAACAAAGGGATAAACATCGCTACAAAATTTCGTGCTAATGATTTCTGAAATACAGGTAAATCGCCAGCAAGACGAAAAAAAACTGCCATAAAGCTAAAACCAATAGCAGATATTAAGATTGCGATGATGCCTTTCATTTTTGAGTTCATGTAATCGCCTCTACATTAACTTAATTTTCAACGTTTCTATCGTAGCACAAAAGGAATGGTTGTGCTACATTTCAAATTTTTGCTTTTGAGATTGAAATGATGATACATTAGGTTCGTTGATTTTAAATAATAAATACATTACAAACGGAACATACGTTCTGTGGTAACTCTCTGGAATTACAATTCAAAAATTGAAACGATATGTTCAAAGAATTTTTAAAAAGTCCTACACATTGATACCATCGCTTTTTGATGCACTGTGCCAGCACGGTGATGTAATAGTTCAATATTTTTCCCTTCCCTTTATAGTACGAGTTAGGTATAATGAAGCACAGAATGTTGTATTCAAATAATACAACGCACACTACATATTGTGTTTTGTATTATTTGAATACACTGCATATATCTTATTGCTGTGTAACGAATAAGATATTATGCATGAATCAAATTCAAAAAATTGAAGGCGTTCTAAGTACTTTATGATTTTTATTTTCATCATGAATTCTTATGTACAAATTCTTTTTTATAGACAGGGAATGTATGTTCGTAATCAGAGTGTAATGAAATACATATCATGCTTTCTATTGGTAGGGATTTAGACATTATAAATTGTACGCTTAGAAATCGATAAACGCTGACCCAAACATGGGGAGCGTGTGTGAAAGGTGGTTGTTTCATGAGAGTGGTATATTATTCTTTTACTGGCAATGTTAGACGATTTCTCAAACGCACAGAATTAAATAATTTATATGAGATAACAGAAATAAATGCCTCTGAACCAGTTTCAGAGCCATTTATTTTAGTTACAGGCACAATTGGATTTGGTGAAGTACCAACACCTGTGACGGAATTTTTAGCGGTGAATCATCATCTGCTAAAAGGTGTAGCAGCAAGTGGTAACCGTAATTGGGGCAATAACTTTGCCAAAGCAGGGGTCACAATTTCAGAAATGTATCAAGTACCGTTACTTATGAAATTTGAATTACACGGTACTTTGAAGGATACGTTAGAATTTAAGGAGAAGGTGGTTAATTTTGATGAAAGCTATGGAAGAGAAGCAATACAATCATATTGAGTTAAACAATGAAGTGACGAAAAGAAACGAGAATGGCTTTTTTAATTTGGAGAAAGACCAAGAAGCATTGAATGTTTACTTGGAAGAGATTCATGACAAAACCGTCCACTTTGATAGCGAATTAGCCCGCCTTCATTTCTTAGTTGCAAATCAGTTCTACTACAATGTATTTAATGACTATACAGAAGAACAACTACAAGAGATTATTGACTTTGCGAATGGTTTGTCATTTAAGTTTGCGAGTTATATGTCTGCAAGTAAGTTTTTCAAAGATTATGCATTAAAAACAAATGATAAATCGCAATATCTAGAAAACTATCATCAACACGTAACGATTGTTTCATTGTACTTGGCAAAAGGTGATGTTGCGTTAGCAAAACGCTTTGTTCAAGCAATGATTGACCAACGATATCAACCAGCAACGCCAACATTTTTAAATGCGGGTCGTGCGAGACGTGGTGAGTTGGTGTCATGTTTCTTATTAGAAGTTGATGACAGTTTGAACTCAATTAACTTCATTGATTCGACAGCGAAGCAATTGAGTAAGATTGGCGGCGGTGTTGCGATCAACTTATCTAAGTTGCGTGCACGTGGTGAAGCAATCAAAGGAATCAAAGGTGTGGCAAAAGGTGTATTACCTGTTGCCAAAGCACTTGAAGGTGGTTTCAGCTATGCTGATCAACTCGGTCAACGTCCGGGGGCAGGTGCGGTGTATCTCAATATTTTCCATTACGACGTTGAAGAATTTTTAGATACGAAAAAAGTAAATGCCGATGAAGATTTACGTTTATCAACGATTTCAACGGGTTTAATCGTGCCGTCTAAGTTCTTTGACTTGGCGAAAGAAGGAAAGGACTTCTATATGTTTGCACCACACACGGTCGAACAAGAATATGGTATTACATTAGATGATATCAATATCGATGAATACTATGACCGCCTTGTTGAGAATCCAAATATTATGAAGAAACGTAAAGATGCACGTGAGATGTTGAACATGATTGCACAAACACAATTGCAATCAGGGTATCCATATTTGATGTTCAAAGACAATGCGAACCGAGTACATGCGAATAGTAATATCGGTCAAATTAAGATGAGTAATCTATGTACGGAGATTTTCCAACTTCAAGAAACATCTATTATTAATGATTATGGTATTGAAGATGAAATCAAACGTGATATTTCATGTAACTTAGGTTCACTGAATATCGTTAATGTGATGGAGTCTGATAAGTTCCGTGACTCAGTTCATACAGGTATGGACGCATTAACAGTTGTAAGTGATGAAGCAGATATTCAGAATGCACCGGGTGTGAGAAAAGCGAATAGCGAGCTTCATTCGGTAGGGCTTGGTGTGATGAACTTACACGGTTATTTAGCTAAAAACCAAATCAACTATGAGTCTGAAGAAGCGAAAGATTTTGCGAATGTCTTCTTTATGATGATGAACTATTATTCAATTGAACGTTCAATGCAAATTGCGAAAGAACGTGGAGAAGCTTTCAAAGGCTTTGAACAATCTGACTATGCAAGTGGACGTTATTTTGAACGTTATACGTCAGAAGCGTTTTTACCACAATTTGACAAAGTAAAAGCATTGTTTGGTCCACATGAAATCCCAACACAAGAAGATTGGCGTGCATTAGAAGCAGATGTTAAAAAGTATGGTCTTTATCATGCGTATCGTTTGGCAATTGCACCAACGCAAAGTATTTCTTATGTGCAAAATGCAACAAGTTCTGTTATGCCAATTGTTGATCAAATTGAACGACGTACGTACGGAAATGCAGAGACGTTCTACCCAATGCCATTCTTGTCACCACAAACAATGTGGTATTACAAGTCGGCATTCAATACAGATCAAATGAAGTTAATCGATTTGATTGCAACGATTCAAACACATATTGACCAAGGCATCTCAACAATTTTATATGTTAACTCAGATATTTCAACACGAGAATTGGCACGTCTCTATGTTTATGCACACCATAAAGGGCTTAAATCACTCTATTATACGCGTAACAAATTGTTGAGCGTTGAAGAATGTACAAGCTGTGCGATATAGAAGGAATGACGTAATAGAGCGATGAACGATGCGTGACTATTTGTGATCAGTGATGATCGTCACGCTATCATCATTCATGTTTAAATAATTCATATGTGAAAAATGATAGATAGGAGATTTTTATGTCAATGATTGCTGTTAATTGGAATACACAAGAAGACATGACGAATATGTTTTGGCGCCAAAATATTGCACAGATGTGGGTGGAAACGGAGTTTAAAGTTTCCAAAGACATTGCAAGCTGGAAAACATTAACGGAAGCTGAACAAGATGCATTTAAAAAGGCATTGGCAGGTTTAACAGGTTTAGATACACATCAAGCAGATGACGGCATGCCGCTCATTATGATGCATACGAAAGATTTGCGTAAAAAAGCAGTTTATTCTTTTATGGGAATGATGGAACAAATTCATGCGAAAAGTTATTCACACATTTTCACGACATTGTTACCCTCTAAAGAGACGAACGAATTATTAGATAAATGGGTGTTAGAAGAACCACATTTGAAGTTCAAATCTGAAAAAATTGTTGGTAATTATCATAAATTATGGAAAAAAGAAGCCTCTATTTATGATCAATATATGGCGCGTGTATCGAGTGTATTTTTAGAAACATTCCTGTTCTATTCTGGATTTTACTATCCATTGTATCTAGCGGGACAAGGCCGTATGACAACGTCTGGTGAGATTATCCGTAAAATTTTGCTTGATGAGTCAATTCATGGCGTGTTCACAGGTTTGGATGCACAAAGTTTGCGCAATGAACTATCCGAGAGCGAAAAGCAACAAGCCGACCGTGAAATGTACAAGATGTTAGAAGAACTTTATGCGAATGAAGAATCTTATACACGTAGTTTGTATGATCCAATCGGCTTAACTGAAGACGTCTTGAATTACGTTCGATATAACGGCAATAAAGCGTTATCGAATTTAGGTTTCGAGCCGTATTTTGAAGAGAGAGAATTCAATCCGATCATTGAGAATGCATTGGATACAACAACGAAAAACCATGACTTCTTCTCAGTAAAAGGTGATGGTTATACGTTAGCCTTGAATGTTGAAGCATTACGTGATGAAGACTTTTTATTTTAATGAATAAACTAAAGAAGCGGTACGCACATATGGAGATATGTGCGTACCGCTTCTTCGTTATACTTCAAAATAGTAATGGTAGTGAAGCTGACATCGACTGTTGAACGGGGCGTAGCAGTTGGGACACTGTATATGGTCCATATAGCTTTGAATCGTCATTTCATGCTGGCAAACACCACAAAGAATAGCTTTCGTATGATCAAAGCTGTTCGCTGGCCACTGTTCAGCTGGATGTGTTTCTGCTTCGTTATGGCAATGGATACAGGGATAGTATTTGTCGCAACACTTGAACTTGATAGCGATGATATCAAGTTCAGTGTGGTAATGCACACACCGTGTTTCGTTGTCGACAGTTGCGCCATAAATGTATACCATCTGACTTATCCTTCTGTTGATGTTTCATCAAGTGATTCGCCAATAATACGTACTTCACGTTCAAGATTGACATCAAACTTCTCTTTAACAACTTGTTGGACGTGTTTGATGAGATTTTCATAATCAGTCGCTGTGCCGTGATCAACATTAACCATGAAACCTGCATGTTTTTTAGAAACTTCGACACCACCGACACGGTGACCTTGCAATTGCGCATCTTGGATGAGTTTACCAGCAAAGTGACCGGGTGGTCGGCGGAAAACACTTCCACATGAAGGGTATTCAAGTGGTTGTTTTGATTCACGTCGTTCTGTAAGGTCATCCATCACAGCTTGGATGTCTTCTTGTTTGCCAGGCGCTAGTGTAAAAGTAGCTTCAAGTACAACGTAATGTTCACTTTGAATAATGCTGTTGCGGTAATCGAGCGCCAATTCATTGTGCGTGAGTTGAATCATATTACCTTTTTCATCGATGACACGTGCATAATCAATCACATCTTTGATCTCGCCACCGTATGCGCCAGCGTTCATGTACACAGCACCACCAACTGATCCAGGAATGCCACAAGCAAACTCGAGTCCTGTGAGTGATAAGTCACGTGCTTTGCGAGATACGTCAATAATCGCTGCACCACTTCCTGCGATAATATTAGCATCAGAAGATTGGATATGATTAAGTTCCAACAAACTTAAGACAATCCCACGAATTCCACCATCACGAATAATAATATTCGAACCGTTTCCTAAATAAGTCACTGGGATTTCGTTGTCATAGGCATATTTCACCACTTGTTGAACATCTTCATAACGTTTCGGTGAAATGTAAAAATCAGCAATACCACCTGTTTCTGTATACGTATATTTTTTGAGTGGTTCATCAACTTTAATAATGTCTGAGGGGATCATTTGTTTAAGGTCTTGCAAGATGTTCGAATTCATTCTGTGTAACATCCTTTCTATTATCATTATCTCTATTTTAACTGTTCTCAGTATGGAAAGTCATGTATCAGCTTTATAACATTGTACGAAGTTGTGAAAAAAGGGATTGTTTTCCTTCTTCGTAATCTCTGATCTTTTGGCTATCTGAAAATAATGCTTGCTTCTTTTCTGCAAAAAACGCACTTGCTTCTGATGATTCTGTCAGTAACTGATCAATCGCAATATACTCATCAAACAAAGGTGTGTTTCTCTGTATAATATGTAAGCGTACTTGTTGCTTCAAATCAGTTAGATTATGGAAGCGTGCCATCATTACCTTTTTATGGTACGTGTGATGTAGACGATAAAATCCTGCGTAATTAAGTCGTTTCTCATCTAATGATGTAATATCGTGTAAGTTATCAACGCCGACTAAAATATCTAAAATGGGTTCAGTCGGATAATTAAAATGTTTTGTTCCGCCAATGTGCTGAGTGGACTTAATTGGCGAATCTAACAAGTCAAATAGCAGTGTACGGTATGACTCATATTGATGTGCCATTTCTGCTTTGGTTAGATTGGTGACGAAGGGTTGAACATATGGATACATAGGCGCCTCCTCATAGTGTTGTGCAATAATTCTGCATTACTATAACACATATTATTTTCAAGTTAAATATGTTTCGGTATAATACGAAATGTTAAGGGGGCTAACATGAAAAAGATAAAGAAGCTATTAACATTGAGTATTATAAGTATCATGATGTTGACAGCATGTGGTGGACAATCACAACGGGATAAAGAGACGTTTGATGCACAGCTGTCACATGTTGAATCGAAAGAAAAAATATTTAATGAAACATTGGATGATTTGAAGCTCCATAAATTGAATCACTGGGTTAAAGGAGAAGCAACGGATAAACATAAAGAATCATTCCAAGAATTAGAAGAAAAGATTCATAAAGAATTAATACCTAAATTTAATGATTATCAACAAGAAGCCGAGAAATTACCAACGTCTAATGAAAAGTTAAAAGAGATAAAGCAACTTTATTTGAAGGGGCTAGAGGGAAAAGAACAAGAAATTGAACGTCTCAAACACTTTGTGTCTCAATATATCAAATCAATGGAGACGAATGAAAATATTTTAAATGATACCCAATCATTTGAATGGCATCGTGCACAAGTAGAGAGCTATATTGCAGATGCACAAACATCAGCAACAGGGGCAAAAGAAGCGGCTGCTTTGGAAGAGATATTGCAGAAAAATAATGAAGAGATTAAAAAAAGTGTAGAAGATGCAGGGGAGAATCCGGATGCACAAGTGTTTAAGTCACAGACAATCCCGCTCATTCAACAACAAATTCGTGCATTAAATCAAAAACAACTGCACAACAATTCAGTAAGTCAAGCACGTCAGAGCGCCATTGAGATGTATTATAACCTTGAACATTATTACAATGAACGTGCAAAGGCCATAGAATATAGTGCGTCACTTGAGAAGACAGATGTGAATAGTTTGATGACAGATTCTAAAGATCTCAAACATTATGATCGTGCATTTAAACAAGCGCACCAAGACTTGTAAGTGATTGAAGAGAGGTAAAAAAGGGTATGGTTAATAGATAGCGGATTACGAACATCACGAGACAGTCAATTTGCGTCAAAGTGTGTGATGAACAAACATATCAATATCGTACAAAAACACAACATAAATTAATGGTTAACAACAAGAATGATAATGTGTATAATGGTAAACGTTACGAAACGAATGTAAGATGGAAAGTTTGCCTAAGAGACGAATTGAAATTTTACTTAGAGGTGAAGAATAACATGGCGATTAAGCTAACTTCGATAGACCAATTCGAACAAGTCATTCATGACAATCATGATATTTTTATTTTGAAACATAGCGATACTTGTCCAATTTCAGAAAGTGCATTGGATCAATTTAACAAATTTTTGTATGAACGAGATATGGATGGCTATTATGTAGTCGTACAACAAGACAGAGCACTATCTAACTATATCGAAGAAAAGACAGGCATAAAACATGAAACACCACAAGCCCTTTATTTTGTGGAAGGGAATGTTGCATGGCATGACAGCCATCAAAATATTAATGTATCTTCGCTCGCTGAAGCAGAAGGATAATTAAAAGAAGAACGTGATAGGACTCTGAGTACAATGATGAGGAGGCGACACGTTCTTTTTTTATGGTATTTTGTGGTAAAATGAGACAATGATTGAACGAATGAGGTGACGAGATGAAAGTACTAGTAGCCGTGGATGCATATCAAGGGATTATTTCTAGCTACGAAGCCAATCGTTATGTTGAAGAAGCGGTGGCGAGTCAAATTGAAAGTGCTGATATTGTACAAGTGCCATTATTTAATGGACGTCATGAGTTATTAGAAGCAACTTTATTATGGCATTCAGGAACTCAGTATCAAATAGATGTTCACGATGCACAAATGCGTCCTGTGACCGCAACATATGGTCAAACTGATACAGGATTGACTGTGATAGAAGCGAGTCAGTTTCTCAGAGCAGACGTACCACCCATTCAACAGACGAGTTACGGGTTGGGCGAAATGATCAATGCGGCATTAGATCAAGGGACGAATCATATAGCGGTCTCTGTTGGAGGAACGCATGTCTTTGACGGCGGTGCAGGAATGCTTCAAGCGCTAGGTGTGCACTTTTATAACGATGATGGAGAAGAAGTGGACATGCGACAAGGCGTGGGACAAATCAAACACATTCGTCGTATCGATGTGTCAGAACTACGCGATGACCTTTATGATGCACGTATTCAAGTTTTGAGTGATTTTGACAGCCATTTTTATGGTAAAAAAAGCGAGATATTACAGCGCTATACAGAAGTGAGCATCACATATGAAGAAGCAGTGGAAATCGATAATTTGTTATGGTATTTCAGTGAATTATTTAAAAGTAACTTACACATTACTTTGGCACCGATTGAACGTGGAGGAGCAGGAGGTGGTATAGCCGCAATCTCAACAGCACTATTAGGTGCTGAAATTGTGACGAGTCACATACTTGTTGATCAAATTATGGGGTTGGAACAATTAGTGCAGCAGGCAGATTTGATTATCTTCGGTGAAGGCTTGAACGAACAAGATCAGTTAATCGAAACGTCTTCATTGCGCATTGCAGAGCTTGCCAAACAGTATGATAAGAAAAGCATTGCGATATGCGGTACAACGGATAAATTCGCACAGTTTGAAGCATTAGGTGTTACAGGAATGTTTAATACATTCATTGAAATGCCAAAAACATATACAGACTTCAAATTAGGTGTTCAGTTACGCAACTATACGATACAAGCGATTAAATTACTTAATGCATAATTGCTCTAAGTAATTAAAAGTGTATTGTTTCGTAAATTGTTGCGTTGTTCGATGAAAAAGGTGTACTGGATAGAATTAGTAGTTTTGAGTTAACTGAGTTTGTCTTAAGAAAACATTTTTTTATATTTAATATAGAAACCATATACTTTCGACGGTTCGATTTTTTCTTTCGTTAATAATTTAAGAGGTGAAAGTGAAACTCATATTTTTTCATAAAAGTTGTAGATGCTTTTTATGGTATGGATGGCTATAATTGAAAATTTTAGTAAACATATTTTTTATTTTAGATATCTACTACGATACTTATTTTAGTATATTAATTTAACGTATAATCATTATGCTACATTTCTATTTGTTATTTCTATCAGTGAAATATAAAAAGTATATCGACATATTTATCGAACATAAATATGTTGATATACTATATTTATTAAAAAGAGAAAGCTTATATTATACAATTAATAAGAAGTAAAAGGTTTGTACTAATTATTATTTTCAATCGATAACAATTATTATTTGATTGTTCCCCATAGTTTACCTAATTCATTAGTTGCTTTATTCCAAGTTCTAACTGGTACGTAAACTCTAGCTCCTTTAGAGTTAGTATAACCAATCCACACATGGCCGTCTTGTTTCATAACTTCATCATACTTAATAGTTTGTCCAGCTTTAAGAACACCAGCTTGAGGCATGCTTCTGAAAGGACCAGTAGTTCTTGTTATTATTTCAAAATTTGCAGTAAAACTAGCTGACTCAGCCTTGTATAGAGTCCCGTATTTATTAACCTTATAACCATTATTAGTTGTAGTAGGTTTAGTAGTAGGTTTAGTAGTAATTTTACTGCCATATCCAGCACTTTTTAAAAATGGTAGGGGATCTTGTGCTGATGCATTTGAGAAATTATTGGTCATTCTTTGGAAATGTAAATGCGGAGCAGTAGAAGCCCCAGTACTACCCGACCATCCTATAATTTGACCTACTTTAACAACATCTCCAACTTTAACGTTGAATTTACTTAAATGCATATACCATTGTCTATGGATACCATCTTTTTCAATTAATCCAATTTGATTACCACCACCATAATTACTCCATCCAGCTTCTACTATTTTTCCATCTGAAATTGCTCTGACCGGAGTTCCGATATTCATGAAGAAATCTATACCGTAGTGTCTCCCATTATTGATATTTAGTGGATAAGGTCCATATCCTCTTTTATATTGAGTTAGCCATCGTGCATCATGACTAGATGTTGCTGCTTTACGAAAAAAACTATCAAAATTGTTTATTGAGTTTGTGTCAGGTTTTGGTTTTATTGAATCAATAGAAGTAGAAGTGTTAGAGTCGACGTTTGAATCAATAGAAGTAGAAGTGTTAGAGTCGACGTTTGAATCAATAGAAGTAGAAGTGTTAGAGTCGACGTTTGAATCAATAGAAGTAGAAGTGTTAGAGTCGACGTTTGAATCAATAGAAGTAGAAGTGTTAGAGTCGACGTTTGAATCAATAGAAGTAGAAGTGTTAGAGTCGACGTTTGAATCAATAGAAGTAGAAGTGTTAGAGTCGACGTTTGAATCAATAGAAGTAGAAGTGTTAGAGTCGACGTTTGAATCAATAGAAGTAGAAGTGTTAGAGTCGACGTTTGAATCAATAGAAGTAGAAGTGTTAGAGTCGACGTTTGAATCAATAGAAGTAGAAGTGTTAGAGTCGACGTTTGAATCAATAGAAGTAGAAGTGTTAGAGTCGACGTTTGAATCATTAGAAGTATTAATGTTAATTGTTGAATCATGAAGAGATGGTTTTAATTCAGATGCTTCTGCATAGTCACTATTCAATACAAAAATAGACCCCAATGCAAATGTAGTTATTGACAGAGTAATGCTTTTAGAAAATAAGAAGTTCTTTTTGATTTCTTTCAATGTAATCACCCATATATTATTTTACAATATTATAATACCATAAAGTTTTATTGTTGACATATTTTTTTGGAAAAGTTATTATGTATTCAGATGATAAATTTGGAGGGATACCCAAGTCTGGCTTAAGGGGACTAAATTTTATATTTAGTTAGGAGCTTTATGCTTGCGTTGGTTCGAATCCTTCTCCCTCCGTAAAATTTAAGAGACCAGGCATTGTTGAGATGCCTGGTTTTTTGCTGTTTATGTTAGAATAATGATATCTAAATGTATAAAAAGGAGTTGTTCAATTAATGGAGTTTGGTCGTTTAAATCAACATGAGTTTGAAACATTTGTAAAAGATAATTTCTTGCATTATACACAAAGTCATGAACACTTTTCGTTTCGTAGTGTGAATCAAAAAGATGTCCACTTAGTAGGTGTGAAAGATGAAGATGGCACTGTTTTAGCCGCATGCCTACTTACGGAAGCAAGAAGCTTAAAGTTTTTTAAATATTTTTATACACATAGAGGGCCTGTCATGGATTATCAAGATTTGTATCTTGTGAAATTTTTCTACTACCATTTGACAGAGTATTTAAAAAAACACAATTGTCTTTTTGTATTAACAGATCCATACTTATTAGAAAATCTACGTGATACGAAAGGCAATATATTGAAACATTATGATAACGACTTATTCATTAAACAAATAGCTCAACTTGGTTTTGAACATCAAGGATATTCAGTTGGTTATTCTCAAACCAGTCAAATTCGTTGGTTGTCTGTATTGGATTTGGCAGATAAATCAGAAGATCAATTGCTGAAAGAAATGGATTATCAAACGAGACGTAATATTAAAAAACATACGAGATGGATGTACAAGTTCGTACGCTATCTATCGATGAAACAGATCGATTCTTTAAGTTGTTCAGAATGGCTGAAGAAAAACATGGTTTCAAGTTCCGTGATCAAGATTATTTTGAGAAGATGCAACGTATATATTCAGGAAATAGTATGTTGAAGTTGGCTTATATTGATTTAGAGAATTTGTTGGAAAAGCAAAAAGAAAAAACGGTATCTTTATATCAAGCACTTAAAGAAGCGGAACAAAAGTTACAAGAAAATCCAAATTCTAAAAAAAGTAAGACCAAACATCAACAAGTGAAGCAACAATTAGAGAAACAAGAGAAGAAGTTAGCAGAAACAGAACAACTGATTGAAACGGATGGTACTATATTAGACTTAGCGGCTGCGCTTTATATCTATAATGAACATGAAATGTATTATTTATCAAGTGGTTCGAATCCGAAGTACAATGCGTATATGGGGGCGTATCGTTTACAATGGGAAATGATTAAGTTTGCAAAGGAACATCATATAGATCGTTATAATTTCTATGGTATTACTGGAGACTTTAGTGACGGTGCAGAAGATGCTGGTGTTTAGCGTTTCAAAGAAGGATTTAATGCACATGTGGAAGAATATATTGGTGACTTCATAAAACCTGTCAAACCATTGATCTATAAGTTATATCAGCGCATTAATCGCTAAAAAAAGAGCCGTAAACCAAAAGTATCTTTGACTTTTTGAGTTTACGGCTCTTTTTATATTAACGACGACGTGCAATCATATCTAAAAGTGGGCGGTATTCGTTGTCAATCAATCCTGTAAATTCAACGATGAGTTCGATTGTGATAATAATTAAAATAATCATTAAAAAGACGCCCCACGGCTGCGATAAGTAAAGAATGACGCTTACGACACTGAACATCACGGCAATAGCATAAATTAATATGACCGTTTGACGATGCGTATAGCCTAATTCTAGCAACTTGTGATGTAAGTGAGACTTATCTGCTTGCATAATATGTTGGCCTTTTTTAACGCGTCGAATCATCGCAAATAGTGTATCGATAAATGGTACGGCTAAAATCACCACTGGGAAAAACAGTGAAATAAATGTGATGTTTTTGAATCCAAGAAGAGAGACAAAACCAATGATAAAGCCGAGTAGTAAGGCACCGTTATCGCCTAAAAATATTTTTGCTGGATGGAAGTTGAAAACTAAAAATCCTAATAAAGCACCAATTTGAACACTACAAATCATAATGATGAAAATGTTACCTTGCAAAATAGCGATAAATGCAATTGTAACGTAAGCAATTGTTGAAATTCCGGCAGCAAGCCCATCTAGGCCATCAATTAAGTTGATAGCGTTAATAATCGCAAGGAACCAAATAATTGTAATAGGAATGCTTAACCAACCGAAGTGGATTGTTGGACCGATTGGTAATGAAATAAAATCAATTGTAACGCCGTACATAACAACAATCGAAGCAGCAAGGGTTTGACCTAGCAGTTTTAAAATCGGTTTTATATCATATAAGTCGTCAATCAACCCTACAAGATATATAATAATGGCACCTAATAGTAAAGGTTTTGTTTCCCGTTCAATCGGATGGCCGAGCCAAATGCCGATAAAGAAAGAGATGAGTATAACGGCGCCACCCATCATAGAAATTGGTTTTGTATGTACCTTTCGGAAATTCGGTTTGTCAACAATATCTAATTCTTTGGATACAGCGATCACAACAGGCGTTACGATCAAACTGACAATCATAGAGACTGCAATGAGTGTTAATGTATACATCAGGTCACCCTCGTCAATAAATGTAATTTTTATGTATTATATATGTCGTCAAAATAGAAAGTTCGTATATCAGAACCATACTGAATTTAGATTAAGAGATGTTTTAATTTCTAGCTTTACTTATCTTATCACATGTTAACCAATTATATCTCTATAAATCATATCATTTTTGTAAAAGCTTTCTGAACATTGCTGATGACAAAAAGTAACTTTTCAAATACAATAGATGTTGATGCAAAGGAGACGACGCTTATGATTCAAGCAATTATTTATAATATCTCTGTTACAATTGCAGGTATTTATGTATTTCATCGTCTGCAATATGCAGAATCACATGATTTTCGTTTTTCAAAAAGTTATATGACTGTTTTAATGACAATTGTTGGACTACTACTCACATATTATCCAGTGCCTATTGCTGGCTATGCAATTCTTTTATCATTTGTACCTATACTTTTTTTAGGACGGTATACAAATGCCATTTATACATTTTTGTCAGCAATTATTCTAGCACTTGTCGGCTATTTCGTCTTATCAATGCCACTGATATTTGCAATTGCATTAATTATTATAGCAGGTGTGGCAAGCACGGTTGGGCCATTTATTAAATACAATCACATTATTGCTATTCAAATTTTAAATGTAATCAGTATTATTATTTTACTCGTTATCGCATGGTTTGCACCGAACTATGATACGGAAGCAGTGCTTTACCTAGTCCCACTTTCAATTGTGACAACTTTAGTAACAGCATTCTTTTACATGGATGTCCATCGATTCTTCCGTCTAATTGAACGTTATGAGAATGAAGAGAAGATTGATTATCTGACAGGTCTTGGAAATGTAAAAGAGTTTGATAGACATCTGAATGAGATATCGAATGAAGCACAACAACAAAATCAAAGCTTAGGGTTACTTTTAATTGATATTGATGGTTTCAAAGATGTTAATGATGCCCATTCACATCAGGCAGGAGATGCCGTCTTAAAACAAATGGCACATTTACTTGAAAACTATGTACCAAAAGATACGAAGATTTTCCGTAATGGTGGAGAAGAATTTTCGATTGTGTTACGTGATTGTTCTTTAGATGCTTGTGTAAAACTGGCAGAAAGTATTCGTGTCGCTGTTGAGAAGTCAAGTTTCCACTTGCCTGACAAAACAGTCATTAAGTTGTCTGTATCGATTGGTGTTGGATATCTCACAGACGATGTATACAAATCACAGCGCAAAGTTTTCAAAGATGCAGATGATATGTTGCATGTTGCGAAAAATGAAGGACGTAACAAAGTGATGTTTAACCCGATTATTAAGTTACAATAACGATAGGAAGACCTCAAAATTCGAGATGGATTTTGAGGTCTTTTGTGATAGAAAATAGAGTCTTCTAGATATCAGTTGTGGACAACAGCTAAGAAAAATCTATGATTCCAATTATGACTATGCTAATCTAATAATATTAAAAGCTATTCTAAAATATAAAGAGCATTAAAATACTTGCTTTAAATGATATGAATAATTTTTTATATCTAAATTGAAGGTGAATGTATGAAAAAGGGACTATTTGAATGGTTAGTGGCCATCGTTATTGGAGTTGTCATCTCATTAGTTATCACGCAATTTGTTGCATCTGTATATAAAGTTAGCGGACTGTCAATGTATCCAACATTTAATGATCAAGATCGTGTGATTGTTAGTAAAATATCTAATCAGTTGAATCAAATTGATCATGGCGACGTTATTGTGTTTCACAAAGATGCAAATACAAATTATATTAAGCGTGTAATTGGAAAGCCGGGCGATCATATTGTATATAAACACGACCAATTATATGTTAACGGAAAAAGGATAGAAGAACCTTACTTAGAAGAAAATAAAAGTCATAAAGTAGGAAAGACATTGACTGAAAACTTTTCAACACGTTCACTTGTAGGCTCGAATGGTCAAGATAACATTCCTAAAGACAAGTATTTAGTATTAGGAGATAACAGACAAAACAGTATCGATAGTAGGAGTACAGAACTAGGATTAATATCCAAACAACAAGTTGTTGGGAAAGTTATTATACGTTTTTGGCCATTTAATCAATTTACTACTAACTTTAATACATAATTATCAACTTTACAGATGATATGTTGCAAAAAATGAAGGCCGTAACAAAGTGATGTTTAACCCGATTATTAAGTTACAATAACGATAGGAAGACCTCAAAATTCGAGATGGATTTTGAGGTCTTTTGTGATTGATGCATAATTTGGCATATTATTGATTAGGATGTAAAAGTAAAATGTGCCATGAGTAAATCTTATTATATTGAAAACCTGATGAAAAAAGTTTGGTTGATTTGTCTTTTTGTATTGCAACGCCCTTTATTACAAGGTAGACTGACAATTGATTTGATGGATAAAAAAGGAGGATGTTTCATGCCCGAAGCATTGACGATTATAGATGAAAATAAAGTCATAGATGTAGTGTTACTTGCGGGTAAAGTGTTACTTGAAAGTGGTGCTGAAACCTATCGTGTAGAAGATACGATGGGACGTATTGCGGCAAGTTTTGGTTTAGAAGATACCTATTCTTTCGTAACATCGACAGCGATTATCTTCTCGCTCAACGATCGGACGAATACACGACTTGTTCGCGTCCGTGAGCGAACAACAGACTTGGAAAAGATTGCCATTGCGAACAATGTCTCACGTAAAATTTCACGCAATGAATTGACATTAGATGAAGCGAAGTCAGAGTTGATTCACCTAGAACAAGCATCATTACAGTATTCTTTTATCGTGAAGTTTCTATCTGCAGCAATTGCATCAGGATTCTTCATGTTTATGTTTGGTGGCGTTCGTCATGATTTCCCGTATGCGGTATTAGCGGGGGCAGGTGCGTTTTTGACATTCGACATCGTGCAGAGATTTATACAGATTAAGTTCTTTTCGGAGTTTATCAGTTCAACTGTGGTGATTGTCATTGCGGCATTTTTCACCAAAATTGGTTGGGCAATCAATCAAGATATCATTACGATTGCAGGTGTTATGCCACTCGTACCTGGTATTCTCATCACTAACGCAATTCGTGACTTAATGGCAGGAGAATTACTTGCGGGTATGTCACGAGGTGTTGAAGCAGCATTGACAGCTTTCGCAATCGGTGCAGGTGTTGCGATTGTTTTACTTATTTTTTAGAGAGGGGGAGCATGATTGACGACGGTATTGTATTATGTAGCACAATATTTGATTAGTTTTATTTCAACGATGTTATTTTCTATCTTGTTTAATGCACCAAAGCGTCTGTTATTAGCGTCAGGGTTTGTAGGTGCGACGGGATGGATTATTTATAAATTCACGCTCGACTTGAACTACGGGACCGTAATGGCTGCCTTTTTCGGAAGCTTCATCTTAGGTATGATGAGTCACACGATGAGTCGCCATTACAAGCGTCCAGTTATCATCTTCATTGTACCGGGTATTATTCCACTTGTTCCAGGGGGCGCAGCTTATGAAGCAACCCGTTTGTTAGTAACTAATTCATATACAGCTGCGGTGAATCAATTTTTAGAAGTGACGTTGAACTCAGGAGCCATCGCATTCGGTATTTTATGTGCGGAGATTTTTTACTATATCTATACACGGATAAAACAGGCTTATGGTAAACTTAAAGGCAAAACATATCGTAAAGGTTATCATATGAATAACCGCATATGAGGAGTGGATGAGGATGAAATCAGCAATTATAGAAAGATTAACGCGTTATGTCACGATCAACACACAATCAGACCCTTATAGTGAGACGACACCTTCTACACTACAACAATGGGATTTATTACGCTTGTTGGAAGAAGAACTCAAGGCAATGGGGCTTGAGACAGATATGGATGAATATGGTTATTTATTTGCAACATTGCCATCGAATATAGATAAAGATGTGCCGACGATTGGTTTCTTAGCACATGTCGATACATCACCTGATTTCAATGCGGCTAACGTGAAACCGCAAGTGATTGAGCAGTATGATGGTGGTGTTATTCAACTAGGTGATTCTGGGCGTGAGATTGATCCGGCAGTATTTCCAGATATGCAGAAAGTAAAGGGACACACGCTTATGACAACGGACGGGACGTCATTGTTAGGTGCCGATGACAAAGCAGGTATTGTAGAAATTATGGAAGCAATGCATTATTTTACGACGCATCCAGATGTTCCGCATGGTCGTATTCGTGTGGCATTTACACCAGACGAAGAGATCGGCAGAGGACCACATCGCTTTGACGTTGAACGTTTTGACGCAGACTTTGCGTACACAATGGATGGAAGTCAACTTGGAGAACTACAATATGAAAGTTTTAATGCTGCTGAAGCGGTTGTGACATTTGAAGGGGTGAATGTGCATCCGGGCTCTGCCAAACATAAAATGGTTAATGCTTTGAACTTGGCGACGTACTTCAATCAATTACTGCCTGCTGAAGAAGTGCCAGAGCATACAGAAGGTTATGAAGGTTTCTATCATTTAATGCACTTAGAAGGAAATGTTGAAAAAGCGACAGCGCAGTATATTATTAGAGATCATGATCGTGAATTGTTCGAAAAGCGCAAACAACAGATGATTCATATTCAGAGAGAAATTAATGCACGCTATCATTACCAACCCATCAATATTGTGATTAAAGATCAGTATCATAATATGGTAGAGAAAATATTGCCACATCCACATATTATTGACTTAGCGAAAGCTGTATTTGCTGATTTAGAGATAACACCAAATACAGAACCGATACGCGGTGGAACAGACGGATCTCAACTGTCATATATGGGATTGCCGACGCCGAATATTTTTACAGGCTGTGATAACTTCCACGGACCATATGAATATGCATCAATTGATGTGATGACATTGGCAACACAAGTGATTATCGGTATTGCACAAAAAGCAACTGAGACAGAACTTGAACAATAATTATTGAAAAGAGAAGGACTGACCGCCAAGTTTGAGCGATCAGTCCTTTGAATTTTGATATTAATTATCTTCCAAATCAAATGGAAGTCGTTTTACATCTGATTCTTCTAAGTCATATTTGGCTTGTGTGTGCGTATTTAAGAAGGTAATGAAAGCGTCACGCTCTTCTTCAATCACGTCGATATGATATGTTACTTTGTCAGTATAGACGGTGTCACGTAAGAAAAACGTTGTTGATTGGAGTTCATATTCGAACTTGCCTGTTAAGTCATAATCAATCGTCACCTTCATTGGAATGGCAGGGCGAAGAATGATGCGTCCGACGTCTTGGATAACATCGCGCACGGCGCCACCGTATGCACGGATTAATCCACCTGTTCCAAGCTTGATACCACCAAAATATCGCGTAACAACAACAGCAACGTTATGTACATCATGTTTTTTTAACATTTCGAGCATCGGGACACCAGCAGTTCCACTTGGCTCGCCATCGTCGCTTGCTTTTTGAATATGCATGGTATCCCCAACTGTGTAGGCTGAACAATTATGTGTGGCTTCACGATGTTCTTTTTTCTTTTGTGCGATAAAATCTTTCGCATCATCTTCAGTTTCCACAGGCATAATATGGGCAATAAATCGAGATTTGTTAATGATATTTTCAATTTCATGTTCGCCTTTGATTGTAACGACTGAACGTGTCATTTCTGTCATCCTTTACTTCATAATTTCTTGTTTACAATTATACTATATAACGTAAAAGAAAGAATAGTGAAGGATGTCGATTAGAAGAAAGCAGGTGCGATTGTCAAATTGTAAATAATGCATGAAATTTAATCTGAAAGCATGTATGATAATAGAAGATAAAATTGAAACTGGTTTTCAAAAGTTTTGAAGCGCAGTGTGTAACAATGATGACACAAAAGAGTATGTGAAATGAATTAAAAACAGGCATTTCATTGTGAATTGTAGTACACTGTAATTTGTATCTTATTTGAAAATGAGCGTGAAGAGAGCACGTGTTAACTTATAGAGGAGGACGATGAGATGAAAATAGCTGTGATGACAGATTCAACAAGCTATCTACCTCAACCTATCTTAGAAAAATACCATATTCGTACAGTGCCTTTGAGCATTACTTTAGAAAATGGTGAAAACTATAAAGAAAATGAAACAATTTTTGCTGATGAATTCTACACAATCTTAGCAAATTCTGAAACAATTCCAACAACAAGTCAACCTGCAATCGGTGAGATGATTCGTGCATACGAAGCATACAGAGATGAAGGTTATACGGATGTTATTGTCGTACATTTATCAAGCGGGATAAGTGGTGCATACCAAACAGCGATTCAAGCAGCTGATATGGTCGATGGCATTAACGTACATCCATTTGACTCTAAAATTGCGTGTTTACCAGAAGGTGCGTTCGCATTACGTGCAATTGAGTTAATCGAAGCAGGTAAAGATGTTCAAGAAATATTAGTAGACCTAGAAGATATGCGTGATAAGACAGGTGCATATTTAGTTGTCGATGATTTGAAAAACTTGCACAAAAGTGGCCGAATTACGGGTGCACAAGCATGGATTGGAAACTTATTAAAAATGAAACCTGTCTTAACATTCGATGATGGGTTAATCGTCCCACACGAAAAAGTACGTACGAAAAAACGTGCATTAAAAATGATTGAAGAAAGAGCACTAGAACTTGTTGAGCAAATGGAGAATCCGACTATTATGATTATCGGTGGAGATCATAAAGCAGAGTCACGCCGTGTTTTTGATGAGATGGTTGAACGTCATCCAGATAAACACATCGTCTTTTCAGAGTTTGGTCCAGTTATTTCATCGCATCTAGGACTAGGTGGATTTGGTATTGGTGTTACAGATCGCCATATCAAATATTTGAAGGATGAACACAATACAAAATAAAACGATAAGCGACTAAAATTTTTTCATAAGTTTTAGTCGTTTTTTTGTTGTAAAAGTATTTTGAACGGGTGAAGCGTGTAATAGGTATGAAGGGGGGATGGCGAATGCGATACGGCCAATTAATCACTGATAAGTCTCATCTCACATCGGAACAGATCGCCGAAGTGTCTTTTGGTGTGATCACTGTTGACGGTGTTTTACGTTGTATGCAGTGTGGCACACAATGTCAAAATGATTTTTATACGTATACGGCAAGTACAACTGGTATGCCCATGAGCTATTGTCGTAAATGTATCCAGATGGGGCGAATGTCTACGATTGACCGTATATGGCGTACTGACAGTGTGAATGTTCGATCTGATGCATATTATGAATTGCCGTTCAATCTTTCTGAACAACAACAGTATGCGTCTGACAAGGTGTTAAAAGCAGTGACACATTATGAGACATTGCTTTTGCATGCGGTGACAGGTGCAGGCAAAACAGAAATGATTTTTGAAGCTATCTCATATGCACGTCAACGGGGTGATAACGTAGCTGTTGTATCACCTCGTGTTGATGTCGTCATTGAAGTGAGTAAACGATTGTGTGACGCATTTTGTGATGAAGCGATTGATATATTGCATCAATCGAGTCATCAACAATACGATGGGCATTTTATCGTATCGACAGTACATCAACTCTATCGGTTTAAGCAACATTTTGATGTTTTATTTGTAGATGAAGTCGATGCCTTCCCATTATCAATGGATGAGACACTTATGAATGCGTTGCAACAAGCGAGCAAACAACGGAAAAGTATCGTTTATATGACAGCAACACCACCACAGTCCCTCATTACAGAAGTTGGGCGAGAGCGAATTGTTACACTGCCCGCGCGCTTTCATCGTCAGCCACTCGTCGTGCCAGTTTTTAAATATTTTAAAGTACGTTATCATCGCATACAACATAGTCTGTTACAGCGAATACATGCACAACAAGCAGCAGGACGAACGACTTTGTTGTTTTTTAGTCATATCGACGCAATGTGTCAGTTTTATGAAACATATCAGTACCACGTGTCCGATATGTGTTATGTGTACAGCGAAGATTCTGAACGTTTGACAAAAGTAGAGTCACTCCGTAACGGTCATTATTCTGTCGTGTTAACGACAACGATTCTAGAAAGGGGATTTACGATGGCGGCACTTGATGCTTGGGTGATGGAAAGCCATCGCTATTCGTCGACAGCATTGATTCAAATTGCGGGACGAGTTGGACGCAAACTTGCTTGTCCGACTGGAGACGTGTTGTTTTTTCATGAAGGACGCACAAGAGCAATGTATCATGCGCGTAAAGAAATTCGACGTATGAACGGACTGGCAGCACAGAAAGGATGGATTGATGTATGAATTGTTTCGTATGTTATGCGAAGATTGCGGAACCTTTTACGTTTAGTAATTTATTTGAGCTACCACATTTATTGTGTGAAAAGTGTCGTATCCAACTCATTAGTTGTCGGTTGAACAATGATGCACGATGTCCATATTGCAAAGGTTGCTTAATAGAAGGAAGTTGTATGACTTGTGAACATCTCAGTGACAGTGTAGTTCGATTTGATTATATTTATGCGCCGTACTGTTATGATGGATTGTTGAAAGAAATCATTCAAAGATATAAATTTATGAGAGATGTCGGTCTTGCAGAAGTGCTTGCCCGTTATATGATTTGGCCCAAAGCACGGTATGATATCGTTATACCAATGCCCTCATCACCACAAAATGATGCGTTGCGTACATTTAATCCTGTAAAATACGTCTTGCAATCAAAAGGCATGCAATTTCATGAACTGTTAGTGATGGACAATCGGCATAAACAGTTTGAT
Source organism: Staphylococcus muscae (assembly GCF_003019275.1). Classification (NCBI taxonomy): domain Bacteria; kingdom Bacillati; phylum Bacillota; class Bacilli; order Caryophanales; family Staphylococcaceae; genus Staphylococcus; species Staphylococcus muscae. The sequence goes on from NZ_CP027848.1 coordinate 1,882,785, forward strand.
TTATCGAAAAAGGAACGGTTTCGCATTGAAAACCCGATAAAAACGACTGATGAAAAAAAGCTCGAAAACAAACGTATCTTACTTGTAGATGACATTTACACAACAGGGAAAACTGCTCATAATGCTGCTATTAAGCTATTTTCATCAAAAGTCAGAAAATTAGATATGTTAACGTTTGCACGTTAGCGCAAACATGTTAAAATATAAGTAAGAAATATAATAAAAAGAGGTTGAAAGGAGCGAGCACTATGATTAAATTTGAAATTCATGGGGACAACCTCACAATCACAGATGCTATGAGAGATTACATTGAGGAGAAAATCGGTAAACTTGAACGTTACTTCACAAATGTACCGAATGCAACAGCACATGTAAAAGTGAAAACGTATCAAAATAATGGTACGAAGATTGAAGTGACAATTCCGCTCAAAAATGTAACACTCCGTGCTGAAGAACGTCATGATGACTTATATGCGGGCGTTGATTTAATTACTAACAAATTAGAGCGTCAAGTGCGCAAATATAAAACACGTGTTAACCGTAAACACCGTGATCGCGGTAGCGAAGAAGATATCTTCGTAGACGCACAACCAACGCAACCTGAGGTAGAAGAGGCAACAGATTCTGATATCGAAATCATTCGTTCTAAAACGTTCCACTTAAAACCAATGGATCCAGAAGAAGCGGTATTACAAATGAACCTTTTAGGTCATGACTTCTTCGTTTTCAATGACCGTGATACAGACGGAACAAGCATTGTTTACCGTCGTAAAAATGGTAAATACGGCTTAATCGAAACTGAATAGTGACACAATCGTAACTATACGTATTGTATATAGAAAGAGTCAAGGTGCGTACCGTACCTTGGCTCTTTATTTTCGAGTATTGGAATTGATGAGACAAATGCGCCGAGCATGTAGTAAACATACATATCATGCTATAATGGTAATTTGTAAAGGTATATTAATATAAATGTTTACTAAATAATGTTATGATGAGTTGTTGTAAGCGATAGAGTTTTAAGCTAAAGGAGCGAACGAAATGGGTATTTTATCCAAACTGGTTGACGGTAACAAAAGAGAAATTAAACGTCTAAGTAAAATTGCAGATAAAGTTCTTGCCTTAGAAGAAGATATGGCAATTTTAACGGACGATGAAATCAGACAAAAAACAAAAAAATTCCAAGAAGAAGTACAAAATATAGATGACATCAAAAAACAAAATAACAAATTAGACGAAATTTTACCTGAAGCATTTGCATTAGTACGTGAAGCATCAAAACGTGTGTTCAACATGTCGCCGTATAAAGTTCAAATCATGGGGGGGATTGCCATTCATGGTGGCGATATTGCTGAGATGAGAACAGGTGAAGGGAAGACCCTCACAGCAACGATGCCAACCTATTTGAATGCCTTAACAGGTAGAGGTGTGCACGTTATTACGGTCAATGAATATTTATCTTCTGTACAGTGTGAAGAAATGAAGGAACTGTACAATTTCTTAGGATTAACAGTAGGTCTTAACTTGAATAGCTTGAATACGACAGCGAAGCGTGAAGCATACGCACAAGATATCACATATAGTACGAACAATGAATTAGGCTTTGACTACTTGCGTGATAACATGGTGAACTACAAAGAAGACCGTGTTATGCGTCCAATGCACTTTGCAATCATTGACGAGGTGGACTCGATTCTGATTGACGAAGCACGTACACCATTGATTATCTCTGGGGAAGCTGAAAAGTCTACAACGATGTATACACAAGCGAATGTTTTTGCGAAAATGTTGAAGTCAGAAGAAGACTATAACTACGATGTTCAAACACGTAATATTCAATTGACAGAACAAGGTATCGATAAGGCAGAACGCTTTTTCAAAATCGACAACTTGTATGACTTGAAATACGTGGATGTCATTCACCATATCAACCTTGCATTACGTGCGAATTATACGATGCAACGCGATGTGGACTACATGGTATCAGAAGGCGAAATTTTAATCGTCGATCAATTTACAGGTCGTACAATGCCTGGACGTCGATTCTCTGAAGGTTTACACCAAGCGATTGAAGCGAAGGAAGGTGTGAAAGTTCAAAACGAATCAAAAACAATGGCGTCAATTACATTCCAAAACTATTTCAGAATGTATCATAAGCTTGCAGGTATGACAGGGACAGCGAAGACGGAAGAAGAAGAGTTCCGTAACATTTACAATATGACTGTGACACAAATCCCAACAAACCGTCCTGTACAACGTGAGGACCGCAGTGACTTAATCTATATTAGTCAAAAAGGCAAATTCGATGCGGTGGTTGAAGAAGTGATTGAAAAGCACCGTAAAGGTCAACCTGTCCTTCTTGGTACAGTAGCGGTGGAAACATCAGAATACATTTCTGAGTTATTGAAAAAACGTGGTATTCGCCATAGCGTCTTAAATGCGAAAAACCATGAAAAAGAAGCGGAGATTGTTTCAGGTGCAGGTCAAAAAGGTGCTGTAACAATTGCGACCAACATGGCAGGTCGTGGTACCGACATCAAACTCGGAGAAGGTGTAGAAGATCTTGGCGGTTTAGCTGTTATTGGAACAGAGCGTCATGAATCACGCCGTATTGATGATCAGTTGCGTGGACGTTCAGGTCGTCAAGGTGACAAAGGTGATAGCCGTTTCTATCTGTCACTTCAAGATGATTTGATGGTGCGCTTCGGATCTGACCGCATGCAGTCAATGATGAATCGACTCGGCATGGACGATACAACGCCAATCGAGTCTAAGATGGTGTCACGTGCTGTTGAATCGGCGCAGAAACGTGTAGAAGGAAATAACTTTGATGCACGTAAACGTATTTTAGAATATGATGAAGTATTACGAAAACAACGTGAGATTATGTACGAAGAACGTAACAAGATTATCGATGAGCCTGAAAGCTCAGCATTAGTGATTGCGATGATCAAAACAGCACTTGATCGTACCATTTCATACTTTGTTAACGAAGATGAAGAGAACCCAGATTATGAGCCACTCATTCACTACATTGAAGATGTGTTCTTACACGAAGGTGAACTGAAGGTTGCTGAAATAAATGGCAAAGATCGTGAAGATATCTATGAAATTGTTTGGCAAAAAATTGAACGTATCTATGAGAGTCAAAAAGCCCTTCTTGGCGAGCAAATGCCAGAGTTCGAACGGATGATTCTGTTACGCACAATTGATAATCATTGGACGTCACATATCGATACGATGGATCAATTGCGACAAGGGATTCATTTGCGTTCATACGGTCAACAAAACCCATTGCGCGACTATCAAAATGAAGGTCACCAATTATTTGATAATATGATGCAAAGTATTGAAGAAGATGTAAGTAAATTTGTATTGAAATCAATTGTTTCTGTCGATGATGACGTACAGCGTGAAAAAACAAAAGAGCTTGAAGGTCAACACCTTTCAGCAAATGATGGTAAAGAAAAAGTTAAAGCACAGCCAATCGTTAAAAAAGATGACGTCGGACGTAATGACCCATGTCCATGTGGCAGTGGTAAAAAATATAAAAACTGTCACGGTAAATAGGTGATAGGGAACAGATGTAAAGGAGCGATAGTGGATGGAACTATCTGAAATCAAGCGACATATTGATGACTATGCAACAAAGTTAGAACAACTTAGGGGGTCTCTTTGACTTAGAAAACAAAGAGACCAATATCCAAGAATATGAAGAAATGATGGCAGAACCAACGTTTTGGGATGATCAACAACGTGCACAAGAAGTGATTGATCAAAACAATGCGTTGAAAGCGATTGTGACGACTTATTATGATATTGCGTCAGATATTGAAGAGATGGATGCGACGCATGAACTGTTGCAAGAAGAGCTTGATGAAGATATTAAAGCAGACCTTGAAGAAACAGTGAGCGATTATGCGCCTAAGTTAGATCGCTTTGAGTTACAACTGTTGTTGAATGGTGATCATGATGCGAACAATGCCATTTTAGAGTTACATCCAGGTGCAGGTGGCACAGAGTCACAAGACTGGACGAATATGCTGTTGCGTATGTACCAACGCTTTTGCGAACAACAAGGCTTTAAAGTCGAAGTGGTAGACTATCAAGCAGGAGATGAAGCAGGGGTCAAAAGTGTCACGCTTGTCATCAAAGGTCATAATGCTTATGGCTATTTGAAAGCAGAAAAAGGCGTACATCGTCTTGTCCGCATTTCACCTTTTGATTCATCCGGACGTAGACATACTTCCTTTGCATCGTGTGATGTCATTCCAGAATTCAACAATGAAAAGATTGAAATCGAAGTGAACCCGGATGATATTACAGTGGATACATTCCGTGCATCTGGTGCGGGCGGACAGCACATTAACAAAACAGAATCTGCCATCCGTATTACCCACCATCCAACAGGCATTGTCGTTAATAACCAAAATGAGCGATCACAGATTAAAAACCGTGAAGCAGCAATGAAAATGTTGAAAGCGAAGTTGTATCAACTCGAGTTGGAACAAAAGGCACAAGAACTTGCGGCAATTCGTGGCGAACAGAAAGAAATTGGCTGGGGTAGTCAAATTCGCTCGTATGTGTTCCATCCTTATTCAATGGTGAAAGACCATCGTACGAATGTGGAAACAGGGAACGTTAATGCGGTGATGGATGGCGATATCGGTATGTTTATCGATGCCTATTTGCGCAGTCAAATGAACGATGCTTCTGAAACAATGTAATCATAAAGAATCAAAACCTTCACATACAATTTGTGGAGGTTTTTTATGATATTTCAGCGAAAATCTCAACAATCACCATGTTATTTCATTTGTGTCACAAGTGCGTAATGCGTCTATTTTTATGATAATGACGTGCTATACTGAATCCATATTTTTTCAAGGAGATGAAATGATGTTCCTATCTCATATATTCATGGTTGCCACATTGCTATCCCATCCTTCAACAATGATTCAACAAGTGTCATTGCCAAATGATACGACAATCTACCAGTTAGCCCAACAGTTTGCGACGACGTCAGAACGCATTAAACAACTGAATTATATGACACAAACTCCCCGATATTTAAAAAAATATGAAACACTCAAATTACCCGCTGATCATATTCTAATGAAACCACCACATCAAACACTTCCAAACTTTCTACATAATCAACATATTTCTTACGATACATTTCAGAAGTTCAATCCATATAATCTTCAAGGTGATGTGCAGTATATTGCAATTTCGAACAAAGGAATGGCGCATCTGTCATTACCAGACTTATCACAGCTCTTACCTAACTCAACAAAATATGACACTTCACCCAAAACAATGCCAGCCGAACAGATTGAAAACACATACACATCGGGTCAATGTACCTACTATGTATTTGAGCAACGTAGGCAAAGACATCGACCTATTTCAAATAACTGGGGAGATGCGAAATATTGGGCGATTCATGCACAGGAAGCGGGTTATACCGTTTCTAACCGCCCCCGTGCGAATGCCATTCTTGTCTCACAAGAAGGACGTTATGGTCATGTGGCGATTGTTGAAGCATGTCATAAGCATACGATTCTTATTTCAGAGATGAATTGGCAAGGAGAAGGTGTTATCAGTCAACGTGTCATTTCGAATATAGGTGACTATCAATATATTTATTAGATAAACAAGATGTTGTACCAATTCTATGTGCGAGAAGGTGAAAAAATGTGTTATAGTATCATAAACTATAACGATGCGCATGAAGGAGGGAACAAAGATTATGGGTGTTCACCAATATTTCAAAAGACTATCAGATTTAGAAAAACTCATTCGTTTACCTGGAAAGTTCAAATATTTTGAGCATAACGTTGCTGCGCACTCTTTTAAAGTGACGAAGATCGCCCAATATTTAGGGACAGTTGAAGAACATTATGGTAAAGAAGTAGACTGGAAAAGTTTATATGAAAAAGCATTAAACCATGACTTTGCAGAAGTATTCACAGGTGATATTAAAACACCAGTAAAATATGCGAGTAGCGAGTTGAAACGTCTCTTTTCTCAAGTTGAAGAAGAAATGGTCGAGACATTTATCTCGGAAGAAATCCCTGAGAGCTATCAGGACATATATCGCCAACGCTTACAAGAAGGTAAGGATGATTCATTAGAAGGTCAAATTCTATCTGTTGCTGACAAAATTGACTTGCTGTATGAGACATTCGGCGAAATTCAAAAGCGTAATCCAGAACCGCTCTTTTTTGAAATTTATGAGATGAGTTTAGAGACGATTATGCAGTTTGATCATTTACATTCTGTCCAAGACTTTATCGATAATATTATTCCTGAGATGCTCACTGAAAAATTCATTCCACGTACAGAGTTGCGTGAAACGACGATGCATATATTAAACAATAGAAAGCAGTGATCGAAGTGATATGGTATGCGTTAGCCGCTTTTTTTCCATGTGTGTTAGTTGTAATACTCAGTGCAATCACACGAAGTAAATGGATTGGTACGTGCGTTACGCTTGTTTTGATAGGGGCCTCGGTTTATAAAGGTTTCTTCCATGATGAATGGATTATCTTTATAGATGTTGCATCCATATTGGCAGGCTATATCATTGTAGATTCACTACAAACACATCAGCGAGAAGATTTTAAATGAGTTGAATAGACTGTCATAATTGATACCGTTTAGAACTGTTTATGAGTTTTAGACGGTATTTTTACGTTTTTGACATCGTTTAAAAGATAATAAGAAAAGGGTATAGAGCAATGAAATGTTAAAAACGAACAGATGTTTGTATTTTTATATTGAGTTTTGGTAAAATAACAGTACGATTATGTGATGAGAGGGCGAGTATGCATGGAGCATCATGATTTTAAAGTAGTATCTCAGTTTGACCCACAAGGTGATCAACCCCGGGCCATTGATGAGTTAGTACAAGGGATTAAAGATGGCAAGCGTCATCAGACTTTGTTAGGGGCAACAGGAACAGGTAAAACATTTACGATGAGCAATGTCATCAAACGTGCAGGGAAACCAACATTAATCATTGCGCATAACAAAACGCTAGCAGGTCAATTATATAGTGAATTTAAAGAATTCTTTCCTGAAAATAGAGTTGAATATTTTGTCAGTTACTACGATTATTATCAACCAGAAGCATATGTACCATCAACGGATACATTTATTGAAAAAGATGCATCGATTAATGATGAGATTGACCAGTTACGTCACTCCGCAACAAGTGCATTATTTGAACGTGATGATGTCATCATCATTGCAAGTGTCAGCTGTATTTACGGTTTGGGTAACCCGGAAGAATACAAAGACTTAGTTGTGAGTATCCGTTCAGGTATGGAGATGGATCGCAGTGAACTACTGCGTAAGTTAGTCGATGTACAATATACACGCAATGATATTGACTTCCAACGTGGGACATTCCGTGTGAGAGGAGACGTTGTGGAAATCTTCCCAGCATCTCGTGATGAACTGTGTATTCGTGTTGAATTTTTCGGAGATGAGATAGACCGTGTCAGCGAGATTAACTACTTAACAGGGGAAGTATTGAAAGAACGTGAGCATTTTGCACTCTTCCCAGCATCTCACTTCGTAACACGTGAAGAAAAAATGAAAGTCGCAATTGAAAGAATTGAAAAAGAATTGGCTGAACAACTTGAAAAATTGCGCAGTGAAAACAAACTTTTAGAAGCACAGCGCTTAGAACAGCGTACAAACTACGACCTTGAAATGATGCGTGAAATGGGCTTCTGTTCAGGGATTGAGAACTACTCAGTGCATCTTACGTTACGTCCGCTTGGTTCAACCCCTTATACATTACTCGATTATTTCGGTGATGATTGGTTGATTATGATTGATGAGTCCCATGTAACGTTGCCTCAAATTCGCGGGATGTATAACGGTGACAAGGCGCGTAAAAACGTACTTGTTGAACACGGTTTCCGTTTGCCAAGTGCACTGGATAACCGACCATTGATGTTTGAAGAATTCGAAGAGAAGGCACATCAGTTAGTTTATGTTTCTGCAACACCAGGCCCATATGAGATGGAACACACTGACGAGATGGTCGAACAGATTATCCGTCCAACGGGTCTATTAGATCCTAAAATTGACGTGCGCCCATCTAAAAATCAAATTGATGACTTGTTGAGTGAGATTCAAGCACGTGTAGAACGTAATGAACGTGTCTTAATTACGACATTAACCAAAAAAATGAGTGAAGATTTGACGACTTATTTGAAAGAAGCAGGCGTGAAGGTGAATTACTTACACTCCGAGATTAAGACGTTAGAACGTATTGAAATTATTCGTGACTTGCGCATGGGAACTTTTGACGTTTTAATCGGTATCAACTTGTTGCGAGAAGGTATCGATATTCCAGAAGTTTCGCTTGTCGTCATATTGGACGCTGACAAGGAAGGGTTCCTACGTTCAGAACGTTCACTGATTCAGACGATTGGACGTGCAGCGCGTAATGACAAAGGTGAAGTAATCATGTATGCGGACAAGATTACCGATTCGATGCGTGTAGCGATTGATGAAACAGAACGTCGTCGAGAGATTCAAATGGCCTATAACGAAAAACATGGCATTACACCGAAAACAATCAACAAAAAGATTCATGATGTGATCAGTGCGACTGTGGAAACGGACGAGACAAATGAAGCAGAACGTAAAGAAGTGCCGAAGAAGATGACGAAGAAAGAACGTCAAAAGACGATTCAAAATATCGAAAAGCAAATGAAAGAAGCAGCGAAAGCACTAGATTTCGAGAAAGCAACAGAATTGAGAGACTTATTATTTGAACTTAAATCAGAAGGGTGACATACATGAAAGGACCATCAATAGTAGTGAAAGGGGCACGCGCCCATAATTTAAAAAATGTAGATATAGAGTTGCCTAAAGATAAATTTATCGTGATGACAGGTCTGTCAGGGTCGGGTAAGTCATCGCTAGCATTTGATACGATTTATGCTGAAGGGCAAAGACGCTATGTGGAGTCTTTGAGCGCATATGCACGACAATTTCTAGGACAGATGGATAAGCCGGATGTGGATACGATAGAAGGGCTATCACCTGCAATTTCAATCGATCAAAAAACAACGAGTAAAAACCCACGTTCGACCGTTGCCACAGTAACAGAAATATATGATTATATTCGCTTATTGTATGCCCGAATTGGAAAACCAATATGTCCAGAGCACGGTATAGAGATTGAATCGCAAACCGTCCAACAGATGGCAGACCGCATTATGGAATTGGAAGAGCGTACAAAGATTCAGCTGTTAGCGCCAGTCGTGAATCATCGAAAAGGGACACACGAAAAATTATTGACAGACATTAGTAAAAAAGGTTATGTACGTGTCCGATTAAATGGTGACATCATGGATATTACTGATGTACCGGCACTTGATAAAAATAAAAACCATACCATTGAGATTGTCGTCGATCGTCTCGTTGTAAAACCCGGCATTGAAACACGTTTAGCAGATTCTATCGAGACAGTACTTGAGCTATCAGAAGGACGTCTTGTCGTAGATGTTATTGGTGGAGAGCCACTGGAGTTTTCTGAGAAACATGCATGCCCAATCTGTGGCTTTACAATTGGTGAATTAGAACCGAGAATGTTTAGTTTCAACAGTCCTTTCGGCGCATGTCCAACATGTGATGGCTTAGGTCAAAAACTGACAGTTGATGTAGACCTTGTTGTTCCTGACCGTACGAAAACACTGGCAGAAGGTGCGATCTTACCATGGGAACCAAAAAGTTCTGACTTTTATCCAACATTATTGAAACGTGTATGCGAAGTGTACAAAATCAATATGGATAAACCATTCGGCAAGTTGACAGAACGTCAACAGAACATTGTTCTTTACGGTTCAGGAGATAAAGAAATTACATTTACTTTTAATTCACGTTCTGGCGAAAAGCGAAAACGTACGATGCCGTTTGAAGGTGTCGTACCAAATATTGAACGCCGTTTTAATGAATCGCCATCAGAATATACTCGTGAAATGATGCGTAAATATTTGGCGGAACAACCGTGCGAAACATGTCACGGTCAACGTCTTAGCAAAGAAGCTCTTTCTGTTTATGTAGCGGGTAAAAATATTGGAGAAGTCGTATCACAATCAATTCGTGAAGCCTTAGATTACTATGAAAACATCGAACTCTCCGAACAAGATGCGCAAATCGCACGCTTGATTTTAAAAGAAATCTCAGCACGTTTAACATTTTTAAATAACGTTGGATTAGACTATTTAACATTAGATCGAGCTTCAGGGACATTGTCAGGGGGAGAAGCACAACGTATTCGTCTGGCAACACAAATCGGTTCACGACTATCCGGTGTGTTGTATGTATTGGATGAACCATCTATTGGACTTCATCAACGTGACAACGACCGTTTGATTGGAACGCTGAAAGAAATGCGTGATTTAGGAAATACACTCATTGTGGTCGAACACGATGAAGATACGATGTATGAAGCGGATTATCTTGTTGATATTGGACCGGGTGCAGGCGTTCATGGCGGAGAAGTCGTTGCTAGTGGTACGCCGAAACAAGTAATGAAGAACAAAAAATCTCTTACAGGTCAATATTTAAGTGGTGCCAAGTTTATTCCATTACCTGAACACCGCCGTGAAGTGACTGACCGTAAAATTTCTGTAAAAGGTGCACGTAGTAATAATTTAAAAAATGTTGATGTAGACTTCCCATTATCCGTGATGAATGTTGTGACGGGAGTTTCTGGTTCAGGAAAAAGTTCGCTTGTGAATGAAGTATTGTACAAGTCATTAGCGAAAACAATCAATAAGTCGAAAGTACGTCCTGGTGATCATGATGAGATTACAGGTATGGAAGAAATCGATAAAATTATAGACATCGATCAATCGCCAATTGGACGTACCCCACGCTCTAATCCAGCCACATATACAGGTGTGTTTGATGATATTCGTGATGTGTTTGCCTCAACAAATGAAGCCAAAGTGCGCGGCTATCAAAAAGGACGCTTTAGCTTTAACGTGAAAGGTGGACGTTGTGAAGCATGTAAAGGGGACGGTATTATCAAAATTGAAATGCATTTTCTACCAGATGTGTATGTCCCGTGTGAAGTGTGTGAAGGCAAACGCTACAATCGTGAAACACTAGAAGTGACATATAAAGGGAAAAGTATTGCAGATGTTTTAGCTATGACAGTGGAAGATGCGACACACTTTTTTGAAAATATCCCTAAGATTAAACGAAAATTACAAACATTAGTAGACGTTGGTTTAGGGTATATTACACTAGGACAACCAGCGACCACATTGTCCGGTGGTGAAGCACAGCGTGTAAAACTAGCTTCTGAACTTCATAAGCGTTCCACAGGCCGTTCTATTTATATTCTTGATGAACCAACAACCGGTTTACATGTCGATGATATTCAACGATTATTGAAAGTGTTAAACAAATTAGTGGAAAATGGTGACACAGTTGTTATTATTGAACATAACCTAGATGTCATTAAAACGGCAGACCATTTGATAGATCTAGGTCCTGAAGGTGGAGACGGTGGCGGTACCATTATTGCGACCGGCACGCCAGAAGAAATTGCAGAGAACGAACAGTCATATACAGGTAAGTATTTAAAACGTATTTTAGAACGAGATCGATTACGAATGGAGGAATAGGCAATGGATACAGCAAAAGTCAAAGTGTTAGAACTCTTAGCTGATGGTAAAATTAGTGTTGAAGATGCAACATTGCTATTAGATGCGATGAAACAAGACGAAGCTTCAGCAAAAGTAGACAGTGAAGCAACTGCAAACCGTCATGAACAGATTGCGAAAGAAACAGAATTGAATGTTGAAGATTTTGTACGAGAAGCAATGCAAAATGTAACAGATACTGTGCGCAAAGGTGTACAAACTGCTGATGAACAGTTGAAAAAAGTGAAAGAAAACAATGGTGATACAGCGAATCCATTTCAACAACTTGAGAAGACATTACAACAATTGACAGAAGAATTGAAGAAGAAATAGCATTTATATCATATAATAAAAAGTCATAGGGAAGTTACGTTATCAAATGAAGTTTGATACAGCGTAGTACCCGATGGCTTTTTTATTTAGAACTTCTACCTAATCCCAAAACACTTCTGTCACAACCTCGTTCTGTCAGTGTTCCAAAAGCAGAATTCTCTTCAGAATTTCGCAACTCAACAAAATCAAAAAGCGATTTGTCTCATTGCTCTGATTCTGCTCGAATTCTAAACGCTTTTTTCACAATCTCGTTCTGTCAGTGTTCCAAAAGCAAGGATTTCGGCAGAACTTCATAGCTCATCAAAATTTGAGAAGCAATTTTGTTCGCTATTCGGGTTCTGCTCAATCCTAAAACGCTTCTGTCACAACCTCGTTCTGTCAGTGTTCCAAAAGCAAGGATTTCGGCAGAACTTCATAGCTCATCAAAATTTGAGAAGCAATTTTGTTCGCTATTCGGGTTCTGCTCAATCCTAAAACACTTCTGTCACAACCTCGTTAAATATTAAACTATTATGACGAATATAATTATGTTCCCAGTTCTATATACAATTTGATATGATAGAGTGGAGTTCCAAAAAAAGAGGTGAAGAGATGTTAACTACAAAAGATGTCATCGAACGTTTTGACATGAAGGTTGTTGCAGGAGAAGGTGGGTTAGACCGACCGATTTACAACACGGATATTTCACGACCTGGTTTAGAGATGGCGGGTTATTTCTCCCATTATTCTTCTAACCGTATCCAAGTATTAGGTACGACTGAATTGTCTTTTTATAATTTATTACGTGATGAAGAACGTCAAGGGCGTATGCGTAAGTTATGTCGTCCGGATACACCAGCAATTATTATTACACGTGATCATGAAGCGCCAGATGAATTAATTGAAGCGGCAAAAGATACGGACACACCATTACTCTATGTTGAAGAAGCAACAACACGTGTGATGGGACGTCTCACAACATATCTAGAACATGAACTTGCCAACACAACATCCCTTCATGGTGTACTTGTCGATGTATATGGCGTCGGTGTACTCATTACTGGTGACTCAGGCGTGGGTAAGAGTGAGACAGCACTTGAGCTTGTGAAACGCGGTCATCGGCTAGTGGCAGATGATAATGTAGAAATTAAAGAAGTGGTGAAAGATGAGTTAATCGGTAAAGCGCCGGAAATTATTCGTCATCTACTAGAAATTCGTGGTCTCGGTATTATCAATGTGATGACATTGTTTGGTGCAGGATCGATTTTATTGAAAAAACGCATCCAACTTAATATTAACCTTGAGACATGGCGTGAAGGTAAAATGTATGACCGCGTTGGACTGAATGAAGAGAAATTGAGAATTCTTGATACAGATATTACGAAAAAAACGGTGCCTATACGTCCTGGACGTAATGTCGCTGTAATTATCGAAGTAGCGGCGATGAACTATCGTCTGAATGTGATGGGGATTAATACAGCAGAAGAGTTCAATGAACGCTTGAATGCTGAAATTATGAAAAATAGTCAGTTGAAGCAAGGTGACAAGCCATGATAGGTTATATCGATCCAGTTGCGATTCAACTCGGCGGTTTATCAATTAGATGGTACGGCATCATCATTGCCTCAGCAATATTATTAGGATATGTGATTGCACAACGCAGTGCGAAAAAAGTAGGGTTTCATGAAGATGACTTGATCAATTTATTGATTATCTGTGTGATTGTAGCAATTGTTACTGCACGTTTGTATTTCGTCCTGTTCAATTTAGATTATTACAGTCAGTATCCAGCCGAAATACCAATGATATGGCATGGTGGTATTGCGATACACGGTGGCTTAATCGGTGCGTTCGGTATGGGGATTTATTATTGCTATCGTAAAAACTGGCACCCATTACAAATCGCTGACATTGTGGCACCGAGTATTATTTTGGCACAAGGTATTGGGAGATGGGGCAACTTCATGAACCATGAAGCACACGGTGGTCCAGTCACAAGGGCGTTTCTTGAGAATCTGTCACTACCGAACTTTATCATCGATAATATGTATATTAACGGACAATACTATCACCCAACATTCTTATACGAATCAGTTTGGAATGTGATTGGTTTTGTATTACTTATCACATTACGTCGTCATTTACGAATCGGAGAGACATTTGCGCTATACCTTATTTGGTATTCCGTAGGGCGCTTCTTCATTGAAGGGTTAAGAACGGACAGTTTGATGCTAGCAGATACTTTACGAGTCGCACAGATGATGTCAATCGTATTGATAGTCATTGGCATTGTTTTGGTTGTCATCCAACGCTTGTCGAAGAAGGCTATGTATTATCGTCAAGCATCTGTATTGACTTGGCCGGGACGTGCACCTTATAAGGGGCGTCGATAACATGGCACGAAAATTAACGACGATTCACTCAGAGCACCGCAACCCATTATGGTACTTATATCAATATATTCGTTTTACCAAAATGTTTAAAAATACTTTAGTTATTGAAGTATCACGTTATATACCTTTTGTTAGTTGGAAACGTACTATTTATCGCCGTCTTTTACACATGACGATAGGTAAGCAGTCTGCGTTTGCATTCAAAGCACTTCCAGATTTGTTGTATCCAGAACGGATTACGATTGGCAATCACGTGATTATTGGGTATAATGCGACAATATTAACACATGAATTCATTCAAGGTGCACTGCGTGTCGGTGATGTGAACATAGGTGATAATACGCTGATTGGAGCGAATGTGACTATTTTGCCAGGAGTTACAATTGGCAACAACGTACGCATCGGGGCAGGAAGTGTCGTATCTAAAGATATACCAGATAACGCCACGGCATATGGCGCACCTATACAAATATATCCGGAAAAATAGAGAGAGGTGACAAGGATGACACAAGAACAGAAAATTATTCCATTTAATCAAGATGTAACACTGTATTACAAAATTGCAACGCAGAAGTTACGCCAACAAGCTTATGACAAAGCACGCTACTACTTAGAAAAAGTGTTGGAATTGTCACCGGATCATTTTGAAGCGAAGCAAGCACTTGCGACATGTTATGAAAAACTTCGCAATGTACGTAAGGCAGAAGCATTGTATTATGATGAAATTAGTGAGGGGCGAAACTTAGAAGATGCGTATTATGCCTTGAGTCAATTAAATATGGCAGCGAATGACCCTAATAAGTCGTATTTATTTGGTTTGAACTATGCTTTTTCTTCAGGGGATGCTGATTATCGTGAAGAGCTAGAAAGCATGTTTGACGTATCTTATCATGAAGAAGATACTTTACGAGAAGAAAGCCAGTTGTTCACAGTTCAAGTTGTTTTTCAATATTTGTTTGGAGAAGGCCGTTTACTAGAAGCACGTGCATATATTTTAAGACAAGATGATGAAATTCAAGAAAACCGAATCGTCCGTAACTTGCTTGCGATGTGCTACTTATATTTGAATGAGAATCAAGCAGCGAAAGAAATGTATGAGCGTTTATTACAAGAAGATTCGTCAGACGTTTATGCGTTGTGTCACTATACGTTACTGTTACACAACATGAATGAACAGTATTTGTTTGAGCATTATTTGAAACGCTTGAACAAAATTATGCCGATGAATGACGATGAGACTTTTAAGCTAGGTATTGTTTTAAGTTATCTCAAACAATATGAAGCCTCTCAACAGTTACTCGTGCCACTCCATAGAAAAGGGAAGTCACAAACTTTCCAATTATTTAACGCACTTTCTGTGAACTATTATTACCTGGGAAATAGGGAACAAAGCGAATATTTCTGGCATAAACTTTCAGCATTTGATCGTGCGTATCCGGGTTTGCCACCATGGGTCATCGATGCTCGTGTGACGTATTTTGATGAGCATATTGCACCATTATTAACGAGTGAAGATCAGCATCGACGCATATATGGTTTGTTCTTATTGAATCAATTAAACGGTAAAGAAGTATTAATGACTCGTGATGTGTGGACATTGTTAGAATCATTAGGTGACTATGAAAAACTGTATTTGTCCTATTTGATTCAAGATCTCCATTTGACAAAGTTAGACTTTATACATCGGGGGATGTTGCGATTATATGAGCTGACGGACTTGCGAGATGAGTCGGCGTTGTTTTTGAGATGGATTGCTTATGCGGAAGACCTTTTAACATTAGATAACTCTCGTGATTTGGTTGTACCTTATGTGGCGGCAGTCACTTTTTTATATTATAGTACAACGAATGAACCGAAAACCCACGAACAAATTTGTCAGCTGTTTAATGTATCTGAAACAATATTCAGAGAAGCATTGGATGAGCTAATGAGCATATAAGTTTAGCCATATAGACAAATGTCGTAAAATAACAATGATAAAAAGAACGATACGTAAAACAAGAGGAGGAACTATCCATGACAGAACAAGTACGCTATGATGTTGCTATTATTGGTGCAGGACCAGCAGGGATGACTGCAGCTGTCTATGCATCACGTGCTAATTTAAATACAGTGATGATCGAACGTGGGATGCCAGGTGGACAAATGGCTAACACAGAAGAAGTTGAGAACTTCCCAGGTTTTGAGATGATTTCAGGACCAGACCTTTCAAATAAAATGTTCGATCACGCAAAAAAATTCGGTGCAGAATACAAATATGGTGATATCAAAGGCATTGAAGATAAAGGTGATTACAAAATCATTGACTTGGGCTCAAGCCAAGTTGAAGCAACGGCTGTAATTATCGCAACAGGTGCAGAACATAAAAAAATGGGTGTGCCAGGCGAAGAAGAGTTAGGTGGTCGTGGTGTCAGCTACTGTGCGGTATGTGACGGCGCATTCTTCAAAAATAAAAATGTATATGTCATCGGTGGCGGAGACTCTGCAGTTGAAGAAGGAACATTTTTAACAAAATTCGCAGACAAAGTGACAATTGTACATCGACGTGATCAATTGCGCGCACAAAAAATCTTACAAGATCGAGCATTCAAAAATGAAAAAATCGACTTTATCTGGAACCATACATTGAAATCAGTCAATGCGAAAGATGGTAAAGTAGGATCATTGACATTAGCTTCAACAGTAGACGGTTCAGAGCAAACGGTCGAAGCAGATGGTTTATTCATCTACATTGGGACACAACCGAACACAAAACCATTTGAAGACTTAGGCATTACGAACGAAGCAGGTTATGTCATCGCAAATGAAGACATGAGTACAGCAGTTCCCGGTGTTTATGTTGCAGGAGACGTACGTGAAAAAGGATTGCGTCAAATCGTCACAGCAACAGGTGACGGAAGTATTGCCGCACAAAGTGTTCAAGCATATATCGAATCATTAGAAGATTAGACGTTCGTATATCTTCACTATATAACATATAGCAGAAAGGCTGAACAAAGAGAATGAGAGTTGTTCAGTCTTTCATTATGTATATGTCAGCAATTTTTTATATAACAGCTACTACTTAAGACGGTTTTCATGTACACTGATAGAGACTAGAATGAATGGTGGTTATATATATGCATGAGATTGAAAATAAAGAGTTATTAAAGCGAGAATTGATTATTGTCACTGGTTTATCAGGCGCAGGAAAGTCCGTTGCAATTCAAAGTCTTGAAGATTTAGGGTACTTTTGCGTGGATAATTTACCGCCGATATTACTACCAAAATTTATTGAATTAATGGCTGAAAGAACACCGTCGCTGCATAAAGTAGCGATTGGTATCGACTTGCGTGGTCGTGAGTTTTTTCAAAATTTCATTGAAGAAATCGATAAAATTAAACAAGATGGACAAGTAGAATTAAATATTTTATACGTAGATGCTGAAACAAAGAAGCTCATCTCACGCTATAAAGAGTCACGCCGTCAACACCCATTACAAAAAAAGACTGGCTTGACGTTAATGGAAGCAATTACTGAAGAGCGCCAGTTATTAACCGGAGTGAGAAGTGTTGCCAACTTTATCGTAGATACAACAAAGCTCACACCGAAGCAACTAAAGAAACGCATTGCGGAATATTTTAATCAAAATGAAGGCCCTTCGTTTACAATTAATGTGACAAGTTTTGGATTTAAACATGGTATTCAAATTGATGCTGACATCGTTTTTGACGTGCGTTTTTTACCAAATCCATATTACGATGAAGCATTGCGCCCTTTAACAGGCATGGATGCGCCCGTTTATGATTATGTGATGAAATGGGAAGAAACTGAGATATTTTATAATAAGTTATTAGATTTATTGCGCTTTACCATTCCTGGTTATCAAAAAGAAGGCAAATCGCAACTGGTTATCGCAATTGGATGTACAGGTGGTCAACATCGATCAGTCGCTTTAGCACAGCGTTTAGCAGACGAACTTCAGCGTATATTTGACTATAATATTTATGTGTACCATCGAGATGCACATATCGAAAGTGGAGATAAATAATGAAACAGCTCAAATTAGTACTTATAGGTGGTGGAACAGGCCTATCCGTATTAGCGAGAGGATTAAGATCATTTCCGATAGATATTACGGCAATTGTAACAGTCGCAGATGATGGCGGGAGTACAGGGAAAATTCGTCATGAGATGGACATTCCAGCACCAGGTGATATACGAAACGTATTAGCAGCTTTGAGTGATGCAGAGCCTACATTGGAACAATTATTTAAATATCGTTTTGAAGAAGATAAAATCAGTGGTCATTCACTCGGCAACCTATTAATAGCTGCAATGACAAATATAACACAAGATTTTGGACATGCAGTTAAAGAATTGAGTAAAATTTTGAATATAAAAGGTCGTGTTATCCCTTCTACTGTTTCCAGCGTACAATTGTGTGCGGAAATGGAAGATGGAGAGATTGTTGTGGGTGAGTCAAATATCCCTAAAAAGCATAAGAAAATAAAGCGTGTATATTTAGAACCGGAAGATGCTCAGCCAATGGATGAAGCGATTGAGGCGTTGTTGGATGCTGACTTAATTATATTAGGTCCAGGTTCACTGTACACAAGTGTTATTTCAACACTTTGTGTAAAAGGTATTAGTGATGCACTTGTACAAAGTGAAGCGAAAAAGCTTTATGTTTCTAATATTATGACACAACCCGGTGAAACCGATTATTATTCTGTTGTTGATCATATTGATGCAATTCATCAACAATTGGGACAAAATGTATTGGATTTTGTCATTGCTAACGAATTAACGTTTGATAATAAAGTATTAGAGAAGTATAAAGAAAAAGGCTCCCAACCTGTATTGTATGATGAAGTCGCTTTAAAAGAACGTGGCGTACAATTAGTAACTGGAAAAGACCTCGCATTGATTTCAGAAAATCATTACGTCCGCCATCGTACAGAAATACTTGCAGAGATGATTTATGAAATTGCCTTACAAGAAATTAGCGCCATTGAGTTCGATCCAGATCAATTAAAATCGAAAGAGCATGGTGACGGATTTTAGAAAGAGAGGATGTCAATCATATGAGCTTTGCATCTGACATGAAAAACGAATTAACAAGAGTTGAAGTGAATAATGATGATGCCATGGCAGAGCTCAGTGCGTTGATACGTATGAATGGTGCACTCAGTCTGTCTAATCAACAATTTGTCATCAATATTCAAACAGAAAATGCGACAACTGCAAGACGTATTTATTCACTAATTAAAAAAGTATTTAATGTGGAAGTAGAAATATTAGTACGTAAAAAAATGAAACTAAAAAAGAATAATATATATATTTGTCGTATAAAGATGAAAGCGAGAGAAATACTTGATGAATTAGGTATTTTGAAAGAAGGAAGTTTCACGCACGATATCGATGCATCGATGGTAGCAACGGATGATATGCGACGTAGTTATTTACGCGGTGCTTTTTTGGCGGGTGGTTCCGTCAATAATCCAGAAACTTCTTCATACCATCTCGAAATATTTTCATTGTATGAAAGTCATTCTGCAGGATTAACAGAACTGATGAATCAATACGGATTGAATGCCAAAAAGTTAGAACGTAAAAAAGGTTGGATCACGTATATGAAAGAAGCAGAACGCATTGCAGAATTTTTAAGTTTGATAGGTGGCTATCAAGCATTGTTGAAGTTTGAAGATGTTCGTATCGTACGTGATATGAGAAATTCCGTCAATCGACTTGTCAATTGTGAAACAGCCAATCTAAATAAAACAGTTAGTGCTGCAATGAAACAAGTGAAGAGCATTGAACTTATAGATGAAGAGATTGGACTAGACAACTTACCAGATCGACTGAGAGAGATCGCGAAACTCCGCATTGAAAACCAAGATGTTTCATTAAAAGAGCTTGGAGAAATGGTTAGCACAGGTACCATTTCTAAGTCAGGCGTGAATCACCGCTTACGCAAACTTAACGAACTCGCAGACAAAATCCGAAATGGTGAACAATTTGAGATATAGTATCAGTTGAATACATTTATAAAATAATAATTATGACACACATGAAAGCTTAATCGCTGACATGTGTGTTTTTTTGTGTAGTAAAACTACAATAAACTCATCTCTTTCTTTTAAAACTATAATAAATTACTTATTTATAATAATATTTATAAAATTTGATTACAATTCGTAAAAATAAAGTGGTGGATTAAATCATTAATTGTCTAAAAATATAAGATAATATTGCAACAAGCTTTTATTATAGGGTTACATCAGTTATAAATATCTTTTATTTTATATATTATTATATGGTGCATTCTAAAATTGGTTATTTAAAAATAAGTCGAAAATCGGATAAATACTATTGTGTAAAATAGTATTTTAATATAGAATATTGTAATAGTAATACAATGTATTTAAAAAAGGAGTTGTTTAATTTGAAAAAAAGTTCGAATTTTGATCCCACTCGAAAGAATAGATACTCTATTCGTAAGTACACAGTCGGTACAGCATCAATTCTTATTGGTGCAACATTAGCATTAGGGATTGCAAATGGAGAGGTAAAAGCTGCAGAACAAGATCAGTCAGCAGAGACATCAGTAACAAATGGTCAACCAGATAATACATCAAACAATGATGAAAGTGTTGTTGAAACAACAGATAAATCATTATTAGAAAACAATGAACAAAACAATGAGGTAGTAGAAACAGAAGAAACAGTTTCTGAAACAGAAGGGGTTTCGGAAACAGAAAAAGTTCCGGAAACAGAAGAAGTAGTAACGACTAATGAAGAAGAATCAACTGTCACAAATAAA
This sequence comes from Staphylococcus muscae, assembly GCF_003019275.1. NCBI lineage: Bacteria > Bacillati > Bacillota > Bacilli > Caryophanales > Staphylococcaceae > Staphylococcus > Staphylococcus muscae. Next base: position 1,903,980 of record NZ_CP027848.1, read on the forward strand.
GAAGAAGCACAAAATTCAGAACAGTCAGTTCCAGTGGACCAAAAAGAAGAAGTAAAAGAAACAGCAGAAGAAAACCAAGCAACGGTTGAACATAATAATGTAGAAGTATCAGAAAATAAAGAAGTAGTAAACAAAGTAGAAAATATTGGAACAATTACACCAGGGACAGGTTTCCGAGCAGCGGGTGAACCAGCTCAAAGTGGAGCAGGTAAATCAGTAAACGAAAATGTTATCATGGAAAGTTTAGTTTTAGAGAATAGACCTTTATATCCAAACCAAGGGGAGTCATTGAACTTCAGTGGTGCATTTAAAATAGAAGGAAATGTTCGTGAAAATGATTATTTCAATTTTATGGTGCCGCATAATTTAACATTGGATGGCGACATTGACTATTCAAATGTTAATAACACGCAAGCTTTACCAGATTTATTAAGCAAGACAGGTGATATTGTAGCAACAGGTACTTATAATACAGAAACAAAACAAGGAACTTATGTATTTACTGATTATGTAAATGATAAAGATACAGTATCAGGAAACTTTACGTTGCCAATCTTTACAGATCGTAAAAACACGCCTAATAGTGGTCATTATGATGTGGAGTTTGGAATGGCAAACCAAACATATAGAGGTACTGTAGACATTGATTATGGTAATCCAGCACAAGGTCATGAATATGGTGCTAATATTACATCTACAATTACAGAAATTGATATCGATTCTGGTAAAAATGAATACAAACAAACAGTATACGTAAACCCAATGAAACGAAATTTACAAAATACAGTAGTAACATTGCAAGGTTATCATGATGATATCACTAAAAGTAGTACAGTAATTTCAAAAGATCAAACAAATTTAAAAATCTATGAGGTTGTGGATTCTTCAAAGATTACAGAAAGTTATTATATTGATCCACAAAGTCCTAATTATAAAGATGTAACAAATGATGTATTACCTTATGTTACTTATAAAAATGATAATACAGCGACAATCGATTTTGGTAAAATAAATAAAACGTATGTTGTTGTGGTGGATGGACATTATAGTGATGTTCAAGAAAACGTAAAAACACGTGTAAGAATGGATGCACAAGACGTTTATACAGGCAACAGAAGTTCATATTATTGGGATAATGAGAACCTCATATACAAAGGATCTGGTAATGCAGATGGATCAATTAACCCCAAATTAAAACTAGGTGACTATGTATGGGAAGATACTAATAAAGATGGCGTTCAAGATGACACTGAAAAACCAATTTCAGGTGTAACAGTTGTCTTGAAAAATGATCAAGGTGAAGAAATTGGACGTACAAAAACAGACGAAGATGGAAAATACATTTTCGAAGAATTAGATCCAGGACATTACACAGTAGAATTTGAAACGCCAGAAGGATATACACCAACAACTGTAAATCAAGGTGGCGATGATGAAAAAGACTCAGATGGTCCAACAGTAGAAGTAGATCTAACAGAAGATAATTTATCAATCGATTCTGGTTTCCATAAAGAAGATTCAGATGCTGACGCAGATGCCGATGCAGATAGCGACGCTGACTCAGATGCGGATTCAGATTCAGACGCAGATAGCGATGCTGACTCAGATGCAGACTCAGATTCAGACGCGGATAGCGATGCTGATTCAGATGCAGACTCAGATTCAGACGCGGACAGCGATGCTGATTCAGATGCGGACAGTGATTCAGACGCAGATAGCGATGCTGACTCAGATGCAGACAGTGACTCAGACGCAGATAGCGATGCTGATTCAGATGCGGACAGTGATTCAGACGCAGATAGCGATGCTGACTCAGATTCAGACTCAGATTCAGACGCGGACAGCGATGCTGATTCAGATGCGGACAGTGATTCAGACGCAGATAGCGATGCTGACTCAGATGCAGACAGTGACTCAGACGCAGATAGCGATGCTGATTCAGATGCGGACAGTGATTCAGACGCAGATAGCGATGCTGACTCAGATTCAGACTCAGATTCAGACGCGGACAGCGATGCTGATTCAGATGCGGACAGTGATTCAGACGCAGATAGCGATGCTGACTCAGATGCAGACAGTGACTCAGACGCAGATAGCGATGCTGATTCAGATGCGGACAGTGATTCAGACGCAGATAGCGATGCTGACTCAGATTCAGACTCAGATTCAGACGCGGACAGCGATGCTGATTCAGATGCGGACAGTGATTCAGACGCAGATAGCGATGCTGACTCAGATGCAGACAGTGACTCAGACGCAGATAGCGATGCTGACTCGGATGCAGACAGTGATGCAGACGCAGATAGCGATGCTGACTCAGATGCAGACAGTGATTCAGACGCAGACAGCGATGCTGACTCGGATGCAGACAGCGATGCTGACTCAGATGCGGACTCAGATTCAGACGCAGACAGTGATGCTGACTCGGATGCAGACAGTGATTCAGACGCAGACAGCGATGCTGACTCGGATGCGGATTCAGATTCAGATGCGGATAGCGACGCTGACTCAGATGCGGACAGTGATTCAGACGCAGATAGCGATGCTGACTCAGATGCAGACAGTGATTCAGATGCAGATGCAGATAGCGATGCTGATTCAGATGCAGACAGTGATGCAGACGCAGATAGCGATGCGGATTCAGATGCAGACGCAGATAGCGACGCTGACTCAGATGCTGACTCAGATGCAGACGCAGATAGCGACGCAGACTCAGATAGCGACGCTGACTCAGATGCTGACTCAGATGCAGACGCAGATAGCGACGCAGACTCAGATGCAGACAGTGATGCAGACGCAGATAGCGATGCTGATTCAGATGCAGACTCAGATTCAGATGCGGACAGTGATTCTGACTCAGATGCTGATGCAGAAATGGATAAAGATGGCGACAAGCCTGCAGACCATGATGGCAAAGACAAAGATGGTAAGAAACATCTCCCTGATACAGGTAATGAAACAAACTATGAAGGTACACTTCTTGGATCATTATTTGCAGCAATGGGTTCTGTATTCTTATTCAGATCACGTCGCAGAAATGATGAGAAAGAATAATTAATACTAATTATTCGCTAAAAATGAATATAAAATCTATGGGGTAAAAGTGTATCGTTGATGCACGTAACTAGTAGAGACTTGGAGTGGGGCATTTCGGTGTCCCACTTTTTCTTATTGTCTAAACAAAAGTAGGAAATATTTAATGACATATAAATCACTAATATATGTTTTTAAGCTTAATCAATTGTGTTTTTTAGTAGAAATAGCATAAAGTATGAGAGTCATCTGAGTTAAGATGAATAAAAATGATAAAAAGGAGAGAAGAATATGTCTATCACATCGACAATTCTAGTTGTATTAGTGGCTTTAGAGTTCTTTTATATTATGTATCTTGAAACGTTTAAAACAGTCTCGGACCAAACGAGTCGTGTATTTAATATCTCAAAGGAAAAATTACGTGATCATAATATGCAAGTATTGTTGAAAAATCAAGGCATTTATAATGGCTTAATCGGTGTTTTATTATTGTATGGCGCATTCATCTCAGGTAATCCGAGAGAAGTTTGTATCATGTTGTTATTGTACATCATTGGTGTTGCTTTATATGGCGGTATCTCAAGTGATAAAAGTATCTTCTTCAAGCAAGGCACGTTACCTATTATTGCATTGATTAGTATTTTATTTTTGGCATAAAAAAATCGAAACACTTCCTTAACGAAATGTCTCGATTCTTAAATTATGATAACAAATTAACGTTTGATAACGTTAGCTGCTTGATCACCACGGTCACCTGATACGATATCAAATTCCACTTGTTGACCTTCTTCTAATGATTTGTAGCCTTCGCCTTCGATTGCTGAGAAGTGAACGAATACGTCGTTTCCTTCTTCACGTTCGATAAATCCAAAACCTTTTTCTGCGTTAAACCATTTTACTGTACCGTTATACATAAGAATACCTCCGTGTGCATATTGCACGTTTTTATTTCTGTAAAAAAATTCTTTCATCAAAAGGAGTATATTCTTCAAAATAAACTACAATTCAATTACACGAGCTTTTATTACGATAAATTAAACTATACAGGGTATTTGAGTAAAAGTAAAGAGAATTTTAATAAAAACTTTTAAAAAGTGAAAAACAAAGGTTTTTACACCTTAAAAATAACAAAGTACTCTTTTTGAGGTGCAGCTAATATGATTAAAAAACAAAGTACTGATATTATTATAGCTAGAACATATTAGATTGAAGTATATACTAATGGTGATGTATTTCTGAGTAATAATGTAGAAATAGATGTAACGACTAGTGATTAAGGAAGTACGCTCGAAGTTGATAAATGTATTGAAAGCGGCTATGTGAAAAATCATTGGAAGTTAGATGTTTTCATCATTAATTAATCTAAGTAGTTAATTTAGATATTACTCGCATCTTTTTATAGTTTTTCACTACCTTCAGTGATAAAATCTAAAAGAAATATAACTTAGGTGGTGATAAGATGGAATATATGTACAAGATTTTTTATAAAAAACCACATTTTTTTGAAGAAGAGTATAATAAAAGACTAACTGCTCCTAATGCTGAATTAATAAATCTAACAATTAAACCGTATAAAACAAAGGATAAGTATCAATTATACTATATACCAACGTCTAAAATATTAAATCTGGTAATAGATATAGAAAAAAATAATTCAAAATTACTAGAATACACAAGTAACTTGCCAGAGGTAGCTACCGATTCTTTGCATAAAGATATGATTGTCAATGAGCTATTTTCAACGAATCAAATTGAAGGGGTTAAAAGTAGCAAGCAAGAAATTGTGAATAGTATGAAAGAAATAATGGAATCAGGCCTGTCCAATATAAATCGGCGGATGGTTATTTTTAAAGAAAAAACCTGTACACTTATTTTGCGTACAGGTTTGTATTGTATTAACTCTCTCATTATGATAAATATCATGACGGCAGTTAGTTATTGAATGAATGACTTTTCAAACGTACTTGACATGCTCTAGTTTAAAATAAATGAGAATGCTGAGTTGTGTTGCCACTCATTGATCACAAAATGCCTGGAAAGCCTATGAAATCAATGTTTTTAACCTCCTCGGAAGGAATCGAACCTTCATTGTAAGAACCGGAATCTTAAGTGTTATCCATTACACTACGAGGAGTTAATAAGATGATTTGAACGTTTTCTATTATAACATGAAATGAGTGAATGCTTAAGCTTTGACCATTTTTGACTTTTGGGTTAAACTATAAACAAATAAACAAGAATATAGGAGGCAGGAACTTATGAATTTAATTCCGACAGTTATAGAAACAACAAATCGTGGAGAACGTGCATACGATATTTATTCACGTCTATTGAAAGACCGTATTATCATGTTAGGTTCAGCAATTGATGATAATGTTGCAAATTCAATTGTATCACAACTTTTATTTTTACAAGCGCAAGATGCTGAGAAAGATATCTATTTATACATTAACTCACCGGGTGGTAGTGTAACTGCTGGTTTCGCAATTTACGATACAATCCAACATATCAAACCAGATGTACAAACAATCTGTATCGGTATGGCTGCATCTATGGGATCATTCTTACTTGCTGCTGGTGCAAAAGGGAAACGTTTTGCACTTCCTAACGCAGAAGTGATGATTCACCAACCATTAGGTGGTGCGCAAGGTCAAGCAACTGAAATTGAAATTGCTGCAAATCACATCTTAAAAACACGTGAGAAACTCAACAAAATTTTATCTGAACGTACAGGTCAATCTATTGAACAAATTCAAAAAGATACTGACCGTGATAATTTCTTAACAGCGGAAGAAGCGAAAGCTTACGGTTTAATTGACGAAGTAATGGTACCAGAACACGAATAATAGCTTCATCCTAAAGGGTGTATCGCATATGATGTGATATGCCTTTTTATTTTGATTAAGTATTAAACAGAATAAATGACAGAGTAGCACGTTCCTAGTATATTAATTATACTTATAAAGAAAAGAGTGAGTTTATGAATTTTCATCAAAATCATTTTGCACATGTTTCACAGATTGTATTGAATGTGAAAGATTTAAAACAACAAGTGGAATTTTATACAGAGATAGTTGGTTTAGAACCATCAATGATTACAGAAGAACAAGCAGTGTTAAATATAGGAGAAAATGGCGATCAGCTTATTTTGAAATCATTAACAAATGGACGTCATGCTAGTGTGAGTGAAGCAGGTTTATTCCACGTGGCACTATTGTTACCTGATGAAGTGCAAGTAGGTCGATTGCTTCGTCATTTGTTGAGACATCAAGTGATGGTATCAGGTGGAGACCATATAGTCAGTCAAGCAATCTATTTCAACGATCCAGAAGGGAACGGAATTGAAGTGTATGCCGATCGAGATGCAACATCATGGACGTGGCAAGGCAATCAAGTTGTGATGGATACACTTGAGTTGGATGGTAATCGTTTATTGGAGATAGCGGGTAATACGTTATGGCAAGGAATGCCGGACGATGCTAAGATTGGTCATTTACATTTGAAAACACATGATGTAGAAGCATCGGCTGAATTTTATCAACAATTTACGTTTAAGCGTGTTGCAGAAATGCCACGAGCAGTATTTATGTCGGATGGCACATATCATCACCATATTGCAGTCAATGCGTGGCAATCGAGATATGTTCGACGAAATGTACTAGAAACATATGGTTTAGTTGCTTTTAATCTTGTGAGTGATGCACTAGATCAAGATACTGTGATAACACCAGAAGGGCTTGAGATGACAATTAATGCTGCGCTCTAGCTTTATTTGATATGATAAGTCTAAAAAGGAGAAGATATATCATGATTAGAGAAGCGACGGTACAAGACTTGCCAGCAATTTTGGAAATATATAATCATGCAATTCGTGAAACAACAGCTGTTTACACATATGATGAAGTGACGTTATCTGAGCGTCAACAATGGCTGGAATCCAAACAAAAGGAAGGCATTCCTGTCTATGTGTATTTACAACACGATAAAGTGGCAGGCTTTGCAACATACGGTGCTTTTCGTAACTGGCCAGCCTATCAATATACCGTTGAACATTCAGTTTATGTGCATCCTGAATATCATCGTAAAGGGATTGCTTCTCGTTTGCTTGAACAAGTTGAATATACTTTGACAGAGCATGGTTATCAAACAGTTGTTGCAGGTATTGATGATTCTAACAGTGGCAGCAAGTTATTACATGAAAAGCATGGGTTTGAACATATAGGCACATTGAAAAAGGTAGGCTACAAGTTTGATCAATGGCTTGATTTGGCATTTTATCAAAAACAATTAAAGTAATGAAGTAAGCATATGGGATAGAGAGATTAACCCGTATGCTTATTATCGTGATGAAGTGCCTGTAAAGCTTGTGTTAAATGTGGATATTGAAATTGAAATTCTGACTCTGTTAGCCGTTCAGGCAGGACGTATTGCGTATCAATGAGTAAAGTAGCCATTTTACCTAATAATAGACGTAAGAGATGTTGTGGAGCACGTGTATAATGGGGGCATTTCAACACTTGTTGTATTTTGAGCCCGAATTCATGTTGTGTGACTGGATTTGGTGCTGTTAAGTTGTATGCCTCTGTTGTATCAGATGTATGAATCAAATAGACAATCGCATTCACGAGATCATCAATGTGTATCCATGAATAGGGTTGTTTTCCATTTCCTAACTTACCACCGATGAAAAAGCGATAAGGTAAAGACATAGCCGGCCATGCGCCACCTTGATTGGAAAGAACCAATCCAAAACGTCCGATAATGACGCGCGTGCCTAATTGATTAAAGTGATCAGCTTGTCGTTCCCATTGGTAAACAATTTCTGATAAAAAGTCATGGGGAGCAGTCTGGGTTGCTTCAGTATAGACCGCTGTATTTGAAGGGGGATAGTAACCAATGGCACTCGCATTGAACATTACTTGAGGAACCTTTTCCCGTGTACTGAACAGATCAAACAATGCACGTGTCGATTGAATACGACTTGTCATCATTTTCTGTTTATAGCCTTTCGTCCAATATCGACTGAGTGTTGCCCCAGCTAAGTTGATTACGATATCAACATTGGGGACTTGTTGTTCCCAGCTTTCTTCATTCCAATTAATATATGTGATTTGTGGATTGTCTGAATGACGCGTTGTACGTGTCAAAATATAAATATGATGCGTTTTTGAAGTTGAGAGTTTGTTGATCAATTGTTGCCCAATCAGACCTGTGCCGCCACTGATTAAATATGTTGTCATCATAAAACATCCTTTTTCTAAATATTGTTCAAGTTTTAGACATGAAACAGTCATATAATATTCATATGAAATATGTTTATTTTTTCACAAAGTGCGATATAATGAAAGTACCTTCGAAAAATTAATACATCTCTTAATTAAACAGTATACCCCATAATATACAAGCGAAGGTTATTTTGACTCCCTTTAGTAGAGACTGGAATGATGCAGCATTCCAGTCTATTTTTTATCTTCATAAGCAATCTTTAATAATGGTATGATTTGTAAACGTACAATATATCACCTGTACAAGCAACATCATACAAAGAAAACACCACTATTTAAGGTTACAATTATTTATTTTTGATAAACTTGTTGTTATTTTAAGTTGAAAGGTTGATTTTCTTGCGATAGGGTATGATAATCAAATAAAGATAATTTACTATTATAAATAAGAAATAATTGGTAATATTGTATAACTGGAGATAGTAAAGAGAAGGAGTAATATATATGGCAGCACCACAACGGAGTAATCAAGGGCCGAGATATAGAGATGATGGCAAAGGGACAAGTAAGAAAAAGTTAGCGGGATGTTTGAGCATTGCAGTTGTTTTGTTTTTAATTGGTAGCTTAGTTTTTTCAGTTTTTGCATTTGTCGATCAATCACAAAAGTCAGACCAACGATTAAAAGATAAGCAAATGGAAGAGCAGAAGGAAAAACGTAAAGCAGAAGAAAAAAAGAAAAAAGAATTAAAAGAAAAGCAGAAAATGGAAGCAGAACAACGAGCGGCTGAAGAACGTGCACTGATTGAACAACAGCAGAGAGAAGCAGCACTTGCGAGAGAACGTGCGGCGGCACAACAGCGTAGTCAATATCAGAAGGCACAACCGAAAAAAGAAAAACCTAAAGAAGATGAAGATAAAGAGAAGGAAGAAGAAAAATCAGAAGAAGCACCAAAAGAAGAAAAAACTGAAGCTAAACCGAAAGCATCACAACCTTCTCAACCAGCACAAACAGAGAACAAGCCACAACAAACAGCACCACAACAAACGGCACCGCAACAACAAAACCAACCTAAGTCACAAGCACAACCTAGTACGCAACAAGCACAACAATCAACGCAAACACAATCGAAACAATCAACGAATAATAATACGTCACAATAGAAGAAATGTTAAATACAAAATGGAATCGCACGAGACATGTGTGATTCCGTTTTTATACATTAAAATAATAAGTTGAGCAATAGAGTTAAAACAATAGATAAAATGATGGACAATAAACAGCCGGGAAGACAACCAACTGGTGTGCACCCGAATGAACGCGTATAGATTTGATATCCACCTGTTGTAGTACGATAAGTATCTTTTGATGGATCAAAATGCTCTGGGCGTTTATAGCGTGGGTCATTAGGGTCTATTACTTCAGGTTGTTGATTATGCTTCATCGTAACTTCACCTCATATCTACTATAAAACATCTACATATCATATGGAAGGAAGATTGATTCGTTATGTAATAAAAATAAGACGGAGTATATTCTATCTTTTTAGGGTGAAATCTTTTACAACGAGAATCATGATGTGCTATGATGGATTTAACAATTAATTGGACGTAAATCGTCCCGTTAAATTTAGAAGTGGGATAACTTTTGACTTGCGTTTTATAAAAAAACATAGTATGATGTAATTGTAGAGCAGGTGATATATTTTTTTAGAGTCATCGGGACTTAAAACGTCACACTCTTGGCTCGAATATGACCCCTGTTGACTATTAAGGAGGCGTCACTCTTGAAACGTATGATTCAAGTGCAACAAAAAATTGTGCCTGACTTGATAGATAAAATGTATCGACGGTTTTCAATTTTGACAGCAATACAGAAATATCAACCGGTTGGTCGACGTACTTTGAGTGAGATTCTTAATATAACTGAACGAGTACTAAGATCAGAGACGGACTTGCTGAAACTTCAAGATCTCATTTTGGTAAAACCAACGGGTATGACGATCACATCTGAAGGTGTTGATGTGATGTATCAGTTAAAAGAATATTTTTCACATTATTCTGATGAACATCACTTAGCCAAATTCATCCGAGATTATTTCAATATTAGTGAAGTCCACGTCATTCCTGGTAATAGTGATACAGATTTAAATGTCAAAGTTGAGTTGGGTCGTATTACAGGACAGTTGCTAGAGAAGCAGTTGTTTGATGAAGCAATTGTGTCAGTGACTGGAGGCTCCACAATGGCATCGGTAAGTAATGCGATGTCAGAACTACCGTTCAACGTACTCTTTGTACCTGCACGCGGTGGACTTGGAGAGAATGTTGTTTTTCAAGCAAATACGATTTGTTCAACAATGGCACAACGTACGGGCGGACATTACACAACACTTTACGTCCCGGATCAAGTGAGCGAACAAACGTATCAAAACTTAATGCATGAACCATCTGTTGTAAACACATTGAATAGAATTCGACAATCGCAATTTATTATACACGGCATAGGTGATGCGCTGAAAATGGCGAATCGTAGACAATCATCATCAGAAGTCATTAGAAAACTTCAACATCATAATGCCGTTGGTGAAGCTTTTGGTTATTATTTTAACCAGCAAGGCGAAATTATTCACAAGGTTAAAACGATTGGGCTTCAATTAGAAGAAGTGCAATCAAAAGAACACATTTTTGCTGTGGCTGGCGGGAATTCTAAAGGGAATGCAATTAAAGCATATTTAGAGATTGCGCCGAAGAACACCATACTTGTCACTGACGAGGCAGCAGCAAAAATTATTACGCAAGACTTATTAAAACAATAAAAAAATATAATTATTTCAAGGAGGCCACTCACATGGCAGTAAAAGTAGCAATTAACGGATTTGGTAGAATTGGACGTTTAGCATTTAGAAGAATTCAAGATGTTGAAAATATCGAAGTTGTAGCAGTAAACGACTTAACAGATGACGACATGCTTGCACACTTATTAAAATACGACACAATGCAAGGACGTTTTACTGAAGAAGTAGAAGTAATCGACGGTGGATTCCGTGTGAATGGTAAAGAAGTAAAATCATTCTCTGAACCAGAACCATCAAAATTACCTTGGGCTGACTTAGGTGTAGATGTTGTACTTGAATGTACAGGTTTCTTCACTTCAAAAGAAAAAGCTGAAGCACACATCGAAGCAGGTGCGAAAAAAGTATTAATCTCAGCACCAGGTACTGGCGACTTGAAAACAATCGTATACAACGTTAACCACGAATTATTAGATGGTTCAGAAACAGTTGTTTCAGGTGCATCATGTACGACTAACTCATTAGCACCAGTTGCAAAAACTTTACAAGATTCATTCGGTATCGTTGAAGGTCTTATGACTACAATTCACGCATACACTGGTGACCAAAATACTCAAGATTCACCACACCGTAAAGGCGACAAACGTCGTGCACGTGCAGCAGCAGAAAACATCATCCCTAACTCAACAGGTGCTGCAAAAGCAATCGGTCTTGTTATTCCAGAAATCGCTGGCAAATTAGACGGTGGCGCTCAACGTGTACCAGTTGCAACAGGTTCATTAACTGAATTAACAGTTGTTCTTGAAAAAGAAGTAACAGTAGACGAAGTAAACCAAGCAATGAAAAACGCTACAAACGAATCATTCGGTTACACTGAAGATGAAATCGTATCATCTGACGTAGTAGGTATGACATTCGGTGCATTATTCGATGCAACTCAAACACGTGTTATGACTGTTGGTAACCGTCAACTAGTTAAAGTAGCATCATGGTACGATAACGAAATGTCTTACACTGCACAATTAGTTCGTACTTTAGAATATTTAGCAGACCACGCAAAATAAGCGTGTGATACGATAAGTTAAGGACGTAATGACGATACGTGCTTCTAACTGAAATGTAGCTTGATACTAGGCGGGGGAGCACAAACGCTTCTCCGCCTATTTTAAAAGGGAAGAATGGAAAGTAAGTAATAAAATTCTTAATAAAAAGCAAGATTTGGTTTAAACTGAAAGAAACAATTGTTTTGAGGAGGATTTTAAACATGACAAAGAAAGATGTAACTGATGTAGCCTTAAAAGGGAAAGTAGTACTTGTTCGTGCAGACTTTAACGTACCGATGAAAGATGGCGAAATTACAAACGATAACCGAATTGTTCAAGCGTTGCCAACATTGCAATATATTCTTGAACAAGGTGGAAAAGTCGTTGTATTTTCACACTTAGGTAAAGTAAAAGAAGAAAGTGACAAAGAAAAGTTATCTTTAGCACCTGTTGCAAAACGTTTGTCTGAAAAATTAGACAAAGAAGTAACTTTCATCCCTGAAACACGTGGCGAAAAATTAGAAACAGCCATTGAAGCGCTAAACGAAGGCGACGTATTAATGTTTGAAAATACACGCTTTGAAGATGTAGACGGTAAGAAAGAATCAAAAAATGATCCTGAACTTGGTAAATATTGGGCGTCATTAGGCGATGTGTTTGTTAACGATGCATTTGGTACAGCACATCGTGAACACGCATCAAACGTGGGTATTTCAACACATCTTGAAACAGTAGCTGGTTTCTTAATGGAAAAAGAAATCAAATTCATCGGTGGTGTTGTAGAAAACCCAGACAAGCCAGTTGTCGCAATCTTGGGTGGTGCAAAAGTATCAGACAAAATTGGTGTCATCGAAAACTTACTGAATATTGCCGACAAAGTATTAATTGGTGGCGGTATGGCGTACACATTCTTAAAAGCACAAGGCAAAGAAATCGGTCTTTCATTGTTAGAAGCAGACAGAATTGACTTTGCGAAAGATTTACTTGAACGTGCTGGCGATCAAATTGTCTTACCAGTTGATGGTAAAGTAGCGAAAGAATTCTCAAACGATGCAGAGATTACAACAGTTTCAATGGATGAAATTCCAGCAGACCAAGAATCTCTTGATGTCGGTCCTGAAACAGTTGAATTGTTCAAAAAACAACTTGAAGGTGCAAAGACAGTTGTTTGGAATGGCCCAATGGGTGTATTCGAATTCAGTAACTTCGCACAAGGCACAATCGGTGTATGCGAAGCGATTGCTGAATTGAAAGATGCAACAACTATTATCGGTGGTGGCGATTCAGCTGCTGCTGCAATGCAATTAGGCTTTGAAGAAGACTTTACACATATTTCAACTGGTGGCGGTGCTTCACTTGAATATTTAGAAGGTAAAGAATTACCTGGTATCAAAGCCATTGCAAATAAATAAGCGAACACGAAAATATTATTAACAAACTAGGAGTGTTTTAAGTGAGAAAACCAATTATTGCAGGTAACTGGAAAATGAACAAAACAGTGCAAGAAGCAAAAGACTTTGTTAATGCGCTCCCAGCACTTCCAGATACAAATGAAGTAGAAGCGGTAATCTGTGCACCAACGATTCAGTTAGATGCATTAGTGACATTAACAAAAGAAGGCGTTGCACCTGGTTTGAAAATCGGTGCACAAAATGCATACTTTGAAGAAAGTGGTGCGTTCACAGGCGAAACATCACCTGTCGCTTTAGCTGACTTAGGTGTAAGCTACGTTGTAATCGGACACTCAGAGCGCCGTGACTTATTCCACGAGACAGACGAAGAAATTAACAAAAAAGCACATGCGTTATTCAAACACGGTATGACACCAATTATTTGTGTTGGTGAAACAGACGAAGAACGTGAACAAGGTAAAGCAAACGCTGTTGTTGAAGGACAAGTAGAAAAAGCTTTAGCTGGTTTATCAGAAGAACAAGTAAAAGAACTTGTCATTGCTTATGAACCAATTTGGGCGATCGGTACTGGTAAATCTTCAACAGCTAAAGATGCAAATGAAATGTGTGCAGCAGTTCGTTCAACAGTTGCGAAGTTAACAAATGATGAAGTAGCACAAGCTGTTCGTATTCAATATGGTGGAAGTGTTAAACCAAACAACATCAAAGAATACATGGCAGAAACAGATATCGATGGTGCATTAGTCGGTGGTGCTTCATTAAAAGTTGAAGACTATGTTCAATTGTTAGAAGGTGCAAAATAATATGGCGAAACAACCGACAGCCCTTATTATTTTAGACGGTTTTGCAAATAGAGAAGAAGAACACGGGAATGCAGTTAAGCTAGCGCATAAACCGAACTTTGATCGTTATGCTGCAAAATATCCAACGACACAAATTGAAGCAAGTGGATTAGACGTTGGTCTTCCTGAAGGTCAAATGGGTAACTCTGAGGTTGGTCATATGAATATTGGTGCTGGCCGTATTGTGTACCAAAGTTTGACACGTATTAACAAGTCTATTGCAGACGGTGATTTCTTTGACAATGGTGTTTTAAACGATGCGATTGATCATGCGAAAAATCACGAAGCAGCATTGCACATCTTCGGTCTTTTATCAGACGGTGGTGTTCATAGTCACTATAAACACCTTTTTGCAATTTTAGAATTAGCAAAACGCAAAGGTCTTGATAAAGTATACGTACATGCCTTTTTAGATGGTCGTGACGTCGATCAAAAGTCAGCATTAACGTACATTGATGAAACAGAAGCGCAATTCAAAGAACTAGGTGTAGGTCAGTTTGCTTCAGTATCAGGCCGTTATTATTCAATGGACCGTGATAAACGTTGGGAACGTGAATTGAAGGCATACGATGCAATCAGAGGTTTCAGTGAGACGCAATATGCAACAGCTCGTGAAGGTGTGGAAGCGAACTACGCTGAAGGTTTAACAGACGAATTTGTTGAGCCATTCGTTGTATCAGGTCAAAATGAAGGCGTTAATGATGGTGATGCTGTTATTTTCTACAACTTCCGACCTGATAGAGCAGCACAGCTTTCAGAAGTGTTCACAAACAAAGCGTTTGATGGTTTCCCAGTGGAACAAGTGAATGACCTTTACTATGCAACGTTCACTAAATACAATGATGATGTTGATGCACATATTGTATTTGAAAAAGTGGATTTGAAAAATACAATTGGTGAAGTTGCACAAGATCATGGTTTAACACAATTGCGTATTGCAGAAACAGAAAAATACCCACATGTTACTTACTTTATGAGTGGTGGTCAAAACGAAGAGTTCAAAGGTGAACGTCGTCGCTTAATCGCATCACCAAAAGTAGCCACATATGACCTTAAACCAGAAATGAGTGCGTATGAAGTACGTGATGCATTGTTAGAAGAGTTGGATAAGGGAGACTTAGACTTAATTATCCTTAACTTTGCAAACCCAGACATGGTGGGTCACAGTGGTATGTTAGAACCGACAATCAAAGCAATTGAAGCAGTAGATGAATGTTTAGGTGCTGTTGTTGATAAGATTATCGATATGAATGGTACAGCGATTATTACAGCTGATCACGGTAACTCTGATGAAGTGTTAACAGACGACGATCAACCAATGACAACACATACAACAAACCCAGTCCCTGTTATTGTAACGAAAGAAGGTGTGTCACTACGCCCAACAGGTCGTCTCGGTGACTTAGCACCGACGTTAATTGATTTACTCGGTGTGACACAACCTGCAGATATGACAGGTGAAACATTGATTCAGCACTAAATAATTTTGAGAAACGATGCACAATCGTTATAATAAAAATAAGAAGACAATATGTAAGTTGGACTTCCTGACCTATGTTTATAGTAGGGAATTCATCTTAACAAAAAGGAGATTAAATCATTATGCCAATTATTACAGATGTTTACGCTCGCGAAGTCCTAGACTCACGTGGTAACCCAACAGTAGAGGTAGAAGTATTAACAGATAGTGGTGCATTCGGTCGTGCCTTAGTACCATCAGGTGCATCAACAGGTGAACACGAAGCAGTAGAATTACGCGATGGCGACAAATCACGCTATCTTGGTAAAGGTGTAGAAAAAGCTGTTGAAAATGTCAACGAAATTATTGCACCTGAATTAATCGAAGGTGAATTTGAAGTATTAGATCAAAATTCAATTGACAAAATGATGATCCAATTAGACGGTACTGCAAACAAAGGTAAATTAGGTGCCAACGCTATTCTTGGTGTATCAATCGCTGTTGCACATGCAGCTGCTGACTTCTTAGGTCAACCTTTATACAAATATTTAGGTGGATTCAACGCAACTGTATTACCAACACCTATGATGAATATCGTAAACGGTGGTTCTCACTCAGATGCGCCAATCGCATTCCAAGAGTTCATGATCTTACCAGTTGGTGCGTCAACATTCAAAGAAGCATTACGTATCGGTGCAGAAGTATTCCACGCATTAGCAAAAATCTTAAAATCACGTGGACTTGTAACTGCGGTAGGTGATGAAGGTGGATTCGCACCTAAATTTGAAGGTACAGAAGACGGTGTTGAAACAATTCTTGAAGCAATCAAAGCAGCTGGTTACGAACCAGGTAAAGATGTATTCTTAGGTTTTGACTGTGCATCATCAGAATTCTACGAAGACGGTGTATATGATTACACGAAATTCGAAGGTGAAAAAGGTGCGAAACGTACAGCAGCAGAACAAGTTGACTACTTAGAAGAGTTAGTAAACAAATACCCAATCATCTCTATCGAAGACGGTATGGATGAAAATGACTGGGAAGGTTGGAAATTATTAACTGAACGCATCGGTGACCGTGTTCAATTAGTAGGTGACGACTTATTCGTAACAAACACTGAAATTTTACAAAGAGGTATCGAAAACAAAATTGGTAACTCAATCTTAATCAAAGTGAACCAAATCGGTACTTTAACTGAAACTTTCGAAGCAATCGAAATGGCTCAAAAAGCTGGTTACACTGCAGTTGTATCACACCGTTCAGGTGAAACAGAAGATACAACAATTGCTGATATCGCTGTTGCGACAAATGCAGGTCAAATCAAAACTGGTTCATTATCACGTACAGACCGTATTGCAAAATACAATCAATTATTACGTATTGAAGATGAATTATATGAAACAGGAAAATATGAAGGTATTAAATCTTTCTACAACTTAGATAAATAAGGTTTGAAACTGATCAAAGACTATCCGTTACAAAACGGGTAGTCTTTTTGCTTTTCACAAAATATTTTCAGTCATTTTTACTATATTAACAAAATATAAAAATAGAATATAATTTATCAGAAAAGTCAGATAAATTATTTACAACTATCCTTTGAATTGGTAATATTCATTATTATTAAGCACTTTTTGATTTGAAAGGGGTTGTTGAAATGATAACGGGAGATAAAGTGAAGAAGGTTATAGAATGTGACAAAAAGTATTTTGCAAAAGCAGGTCGAATACCATACTATCCGCTCGTCATCGAGTCAGCGCATGGTGCAACATTAACGGATGTGAATGGTAAGCAATATATTGATTTATTATCAAGCGCGAGTTCACAAAATGTAGGACATACACCCAAAAAGGTCGTTGAAGCGATTCAGAGACAGGCTGAGAAAATGGTGCACTATACACCTGCATACATGCACCATGAACCGCTCTCTAAGTTAGCGGAACGACTTTGTCGATTATCACCGGGGGATTTCGATAAAAAAGTGTTGTTTGGTTTAACGGGATCAGATGCAGTTGACGGAATGATCAAGTTTGCACGAGGTTATACGGGTAGGCCATATGTGATTAGTTTTACAAATGCGTATCATGGTTCGACATATGGTTCGATTACTGCATCAGCGATTTCGTTAAATATGAGACGTAAAATAGGGCCATTACTACCAGGTTTTTTCCATATTCCGTATCCAGATGCTTATCGTGGTATGTATGGGGCGGTAACACCGAGTACTGTTGAAGAATACTTAGCACCGTTGAAAGAAATGTTTGAAACATTTGTACCGCCAGAAGAAGTGGCGTGTATTTTGATTGAGACTTTTCAAGGGGATGGTGGGCTATTAGAACCGATACAAGGTTATTTTGAAGCATTGGCTGACATATGTCGAGCACATGGTATTTTGTTGGCAATTGATGATATTCAACAAGGCTTTGGCCGAACAGGTAAGTTCAGTTCGGTCGAACATTTTGATATCGAAGCGGATTTAATTGCATATGGTAAGTCAATTGCGGGTGGTATGCCAATGTCAGCTATTGTCGGTCGTAGTGAAGTGATGGATGGACTTGATGCACCTGCGCATCTATTTACAACAGGAGCCAATCCAGTATGTTGTGAAGCAGCGATTGCTACGCTAGATATTTTGGAAGATGAGAATCTTATCGATGAAACAGCGAGAAAGGGGCAATTGGTTAAACATCGTATGCAGCAATGGTTATCGAAATATCAATGTGTCGGTGATGTGAGAGGAGAAGGTTTGTCGATTGGTATTGATATTGTATCGGATAAGATCAATAAGACGAAAGATGCGGAAGCTGCGTTAAAAATATGCAACGCTTGTTTTGAACAAGGTGTCGTTATTATTGCGATTGCAGGTAGCGTCCTGAGATTTCAGCCGCCACTTGTGATTACAGATGAAGCATTGGATCAGGCATTAACTGTTATAGAGTCAGTAATTGACGCATTAGAAAAGGGAGCACTTGATAATTATCAAGTAGAAGGACAAGGGTGGTAAGAATAATGACAAATACAATTAATTGGCAAAAAGTTTTAAAGTTAAGTGGCGCATATATTGCATACTTAATTGGTTCAGGATTTGCAACAGGACAAGAAGTCATGCAATTCTTTGCATCATACGGGCCTATTGGCATTGTGGGTGCATTGATATCGATGGTTTTATTCTGTGTATTAGGTTCGATGATTATGTTGAAAGGTTATGAATTAAAGCTTAAACAACCGGGAGATATTTTCAAAGTTTACTGTGGGAATATTCTAGGTCGTATCATTGAATATTTTGCATTGCTCTTTTTATTTAGCATTGTTGTCATTATGATTGCAGGGACAGGAGCTGTTGTGTCGGAGCATTTTAAGTTGCCTTCTGCCGTTGGATATCTTGGTATGGGGGTATTAGCGATGATAACAGTCATATTAGGATTGAATAAACTTATAGACATCATTGGTCTGATTGGACCTGTTATTGTTGTTTTAACCATTGGTATTTGTGGTTATGTATTTTTAACACATCTTAGTCATATTCCATCTTTTGACACATTACCAGAAGCGGCTCAAAAATTACAACCTGTTGGTCATTTTTGGCAATCTGCTATTTTATTCTTTTGCTATAACATGTTAGCGGGTACTGTTTTTTTCACACAACTTGGCAGTGAAGTGAATAACAAAAAAGAAGCAGTTGCAACAGCAATCTGTGGTGCTGCAGGTCTGATGATTACAGTTATAATGATGATTGTTGCAATGCTCGTTCATTACAGTGAAGTCATCAAGTTAGAAGTGCCATTACTTTACATTGGCAATACTATTCACCCAGTAATCGCATTATTTTTTGCGGTGTGTATCATTTTAGGTATCTATTCAACAACCGCACCCATGTATTGGCTCGTTAAAAATGAAGCGATGCGCTTTCTCAATCCACGTCTTGATATATTCGTTACTGTCGCTTTAGGCATTATCTTTATGCTTGGTGGCACATTGCCATTCGGTTCATTAGTTGCGACAATTTATCCGTTTGTTGGTTATGTCGGTGCCTTTATTGCTGTTATTATATTTGTCCATACCGTTTTACATCATATGAAGCATCAATAAAAAGCTTGAGATAACATATTTTGAGAAATAGTTGAGAGATTTTGTTTTAACTCGAGTCTCATTCTTGTAATGGCGATGCTCTATGTTTTCATTGCGCTGTATATTTGGTATAGTGAGATTAAATCATTTTGGAGGAAAACACTATGTCTCAACATACGGACGCAGAGATACGTGCGAATCACACAGGTAGGTTATTAGCATATGTCTCATTCTTATTTGCAGTTTGTCTTGTGGTACATCAAGTCATGATTGTTGATGGTCATGTGATCAGTCATATGCTCGAACAATCAGGTAACAAAGTGAGCGAGAACGCTATTAAAGCGATAAGCAATAGCTTACGTTACACAGGTATTTTGTACATCCTTGCTTATTCAGCAGGCGTTGTCGCTATAAAATTCCAACACCCATATTTATGGTGGTTTATGGTTGCTGTATTCATATCACAAGTTTTTAACGCATTGTTAAACCCACCTATTCTTTACAGTGCGATTTTTCATGTGAAAGGTTTCTTCGCATTAGTGCCATACGGTATTGTTGTATTAGGTTCAATCGCTGTTGCAGCGTTTATGATTACGACGAGTATTAAGCGTAAAACGACGTTCAACCGATAGTCAGCATTGTCGTCAAGGGAATAATGTGATAAAATAGCTTTCGTATATGATGAATGGAGGACAATCTGATGCATACTTTTATTGTTGTATTACTGATTATTGACTGTATCGCACTCATCACTGTTGTTTTATTACAAGAAGGTAAGAGTAATGGTTTATCAGGTGCTATTAGTGGTGGAGCTGAGCAATTATTCGGTAAACAAAAACAACGTGGTATAGATTTATTTTTGCATAGATTGACAATTGTACTATCAATTATTTTCTTTGTATTAATGTTAAGTATCAGTTACTTTGATATGTAGAGTCCGACAGTTGTGTAGTCGGACTTTTTTATTTGAGACGGAATATACGAATCGCTAAAATAAAGTTACATGACAGACAATGAAAGGACACGATTTTAATATGAAAATTCAACTTCCAAAGCCATTCTTGTTTGAGGGTGGAAAACGTGCAGTATTATTATTACATGGTTTTACTGGTAACAGTTCCGATGTGAGACAACTTGGTCGTTACCTTCAGAAAAAAGGCTACACTTCTCATGCGCCACATTATGAAGGGCATGCCGCACCACCAGAAGAAATTTTGAAATCGAGTCCACATGTTTGGTACAAAGATGCACTCGATGGTTACGATTATTTGATTGATCAAGGATATGACGAAATCGCCGTAGCAGGGCTTTCATTAGGTGGCGTTTTTGCATTAAAGTTAAGTTTAAACCGTGATGTAAAGGGAATTGTTACGATGTGTACACCTGCATACATTAAGACAGAAGGTTCCATGTTCGAAGGCTTTTTGGACTATGCGCGTAATTTTAAGAAGTATGAAGGAAAAGATGAAACAACGATTGAAAGTGAAATGGATGTTTTTCATCCAACTGAGACGTTGAAAGAACTACAAGATACCATTCAAGGTGTTCGAGATAGCCTTGATGAAGTGATGGATCCATTATTAGTGATTCAATCTGAACATGATGAGATGATTAACCCAGATTCTGCCAATGTGATTCACGATACGGCTATTTCTGACAATAAATCATTGTCATGGTATCACAATTCAGGTCACGTTATTACAATAGATAAAGAAAAAGAACAAGTATTTGAAGAAGTCTATCAATTTTTAGAATCACTGGTGTGGAACGATTAAAATCAGTGATAGATAAAAGTTTAATAGGAAAGGAGGCAAATAATGAATTTAAAACAAGAAATATTAAACCTAATTCAAGAAGATGATTATCGTGCGATGTCTGTTTCTGACTTTCAAGATGCACTCGGTTTGAGTAGTGCGGAGTCATTTCGTGACTTGATTAAAGTTTTAAACGAGTTAGAACAAACAGGTATTGTGACACGTACAAAGCAAGATCGATACCAAAAGAAAGGTCCTAAGCCAGGATTGGTAAAGGGGACTTTGAGTCAAAATAAAAAGGGCTTTGCATTTTTACGTCCTGAAGATGAAATGATGGAGGATATTTTTATCCCACCAAGTAAAGTGAACTATGCGATGGAGGGTGATACGGTCGTTGTTGAAGTACAAAAGTCTCGTGGTGATTATAGAAAGGGTAAGTTTGAAGGAGAAGTCAAAGCAATTGAACGTCATGCCGTTCAACAAGTTGTTGGAACATTCTCTGAAGCGCGCCATTTCGGTTTTGTGATTCCAGATGATAAACGCATTATGCAAGACATTTTTATCCCGAAAGGACAAGACTTAGGTGCCGTCGAAGGTCACAAAGTATTAGTACAGATTACACAATACTCAGACGGTACGAATAACCCAGAAGGACAAGTGTCTGCAATTTTAGGGCATAAAAACGATCCGGGTGTAGATATTTTATCAATCATCTATCAACACGGGATCGACATTGAATTTCCAGAAGATGTGTTAAAAGAAGCGGAAGCTGTACCAGAGTCAATCAAACCTGAAGAAATTAAGGGGCGTCGTGATTTAAGAGATGATTTAACGATTACTATTGATGGTGCAGACGCTAAAGACCTTGATGATGCGATTGCCTTGAAACAAATAGACAATGGTCATATTGAACTAACTGTAAGTATTGCCGACGTAAGCTATTATGTGACAGAAGGAAGCGCACTCGACCGTGAAGCGTATGATCGTGCGACAAGTGTGTACCTTGTGGACCGTGTGATTCCGATGATCCCACATCGTTTAAGCAATGGTATCTGTTCATTGAATCCCAACGTGGATAGACTGACAATGAGTTGTCGTATGGAAATTAATAAACGTGGTGAAGTTGTTAAACACGAGATTTTTGATAGTGTGATCCATTCAGATGCCCGTATGACGTATGACGCAGTTAATGAAATTATTACCGAAAAAAATCCAACAATTCGTCAACAGTATGCAGAAGTGACACCGATGTTGGATTTAGCACAAACACTCTCAAATCGTTTAATCGAAATGCGTAAACGCCGTGGTGAGATTGACTTTGATATTCCTGAAGCACAAGTACAGGTAAACGGTGAAGGGATTCCAGAAGATGTCGTTATTCGTACACGTGGTGAAGGGGAACGTTTAATTGAATCATTTATGTTAGCGGCGAATGAGACGATTGCTGAACATTTCAATAAAAAAGATGTTCCATTCTTATATCGTATTCATGAACAACCGAAGTCAGAACGTCTACGTCAATTTTTTGACTTCATTACAAACTTCGGCATGATGATAAAAGGAACTGGTGAAGAAATTCATCCAAGTACATTACAAAGAATTTCTGAAGAAGTGACAGGGCGACCAGAAGATCGAGTCATTTCAACAATGATGCTACGCTCGATGCAACAAGCACGATATGAAGCGGATAATCTTGGACACTTTGGGTTGGCTGCGGATTATTATACACACTTCACATCACCAATCAGACGTTATCCGGACTTAATCGTCCATCGCTTAATTCGAAAATATCTCATTGAGCAGTCTATGGATGGCAAGGCAATGCGTCGTTGGGAAGATGCGCTACCAGAGATTGCGACGCATACGTCTAACCGTGAGCGTCGTGCGATTGAAGCAGAACGCGATACGGATGAATTGAAGAAAGCCGAGTACATGATTCAACATATCGGTGATGAGTTTGAAGGGGTTATTAGTTCTGTTGCCAACTTCGGTATGTTTATTGAGTTGCCGAATACGATTGAAGGGCTTGTCAGCATTCAAAATATGACAGATGACTATTACAACTTTGATGAACATCATATGGCATTGATTGGAGAACATAAAGCGAAAGTCTATCGCATTGGTGACACAATCAAAGTAAAAGTCGTACATGTTGATGTGGATGAACGTCAAATCGACTTCCAAGTAGTAGGAATGCCAATCGACTTGAAAGGCGGTCGTGATAAGAAACAACAAGGAAAAACAATCCAGATCAAAACGAAGGGCAATCAATTCAAAGGTAAAAATGACTGTAAGAAGAAACGTAAACAGCGCAAAGGTAAGAATGAACGTCAAAAAACGAAACACAAGCCGTTTTACAAAGATAAAAGTATCAAAAAGAAAGCCCGAAGAAAGAAAAAATAAGTTGAGGTGAGACCATATGGCGAAAAAGTCAGGTAAAGGTACCTTAGCAGAAAATCGTAAAGCACGACATGATTATCAGATTGAAGATACGATTGAAGCAGGCATTGTATTACAAGGAACTGAGATTAAATCTATTCGACGTGGAAGTGCTAACTTAAAAGACAGCTACGCACAAGTGAAAAACGGTGAAATTTTCCTACAAAACATGCATATCGCCCCGTACGAAGAAGGGAATCGTTTTAATCATGATCCGTTACGTTCACGTAAACTGCTACTGCATAAGCGTGAAATTGTAAAACTTGGAGATCGTACACGTGAGATTGGTTACTCAATCGTGCCACTTAAACTTTATTTAAAACAAGGGCATTGTAAAGTCTTGTTAGGTGTTGCACGTGGTAAGAAAAAGTATGACAAGCGCCAGTCTTTAAAAGAAAAAGCAGTCAAACGTGATATGGCACGTGCTATGAAGCAAAAGTATTAAACATTGCACTGTACGTTAATATTTGTTAAGATATAATGTGCTTTGATAAGGAAGAATAAAGCACATTATATTGTTATGGGGACGTTTATGGATTCGACAGGGGTCCCCCGAGCTTATGAAGCGTGTCGGAGGGTTGTCTTCGTCATCAACACACTCAGTTTATAATAACTGGCAAAACTAACAACAACTTCGCAGTAGCTGCCTAAGCGCACTCTGCATCACCTAACCGCATCGCCTATGTGCGGTTAACGTGATTCAACTGAAGTAGGCTACACACGTCACTGCCGTTTGAAGTCTGACGTGGAGAGATGAATCAAACTAGTATCATGTTGGTTGTCTGTCACCTTGCATGATGCGAAACTTATCGATAGACTACACACGTAGAAACATTTGTATCAGGACCTTTGGACGCGGGTTCAAATCCCGCCGTCTCCACTATATAGCACTGAAAACCCTTGATATTAAAGGGTTTTGTATTTGCAAGTGTCAAATATGTGTCAAGAAAATAATTCTTTGACTCGTTGGCCTTGCTCTTTTTTTTGTTCATCTAGCAAATGAGAATAGACTTCTAAAGTTATTGAGATGTTATAATGACCGAGCCTTTTACTTATATATTCTATCGGGATACCTTTTGAAAGTAGATAAGAAGTGTGAGTGTGTCTTAATGCGTATGGGGTAATATCGTCATCGTTAAGACCGATTTGTTTCTTTGCATATCTGAAGGATTTTAATACTGCATTATGACTAAGTTTAAAGAGTTTTCCATTAGTGCGTTTAGGTAATTTAGATAGCTTGGATTTTATCAACTTAATATCTTTTTTTGGAACTTCTACAAACCGATCTGCGTTACTTGTTTTTGTCCCCCTAAGATGAATAAGTTCGTCTTTTTCATTTAAATCTATATGTAGCATATTAATTACGTCACTAAATCTAGCTCCTGTTATTGATAGAATGTAAAGAAAAATATAACTTTCTTCATCACGACTTTTAAAGTACTCCATTAAAGCTAGGTAATCTTTTATAGTGATATACTTCTTTTCTTCTCTTTTAGATTTTTTTGTTCCCCGAATGTCTACTTGGTAAGTAGGATCTTTCTTTAAATAACCATCGTAAACCGCATCTTTTATGCATCTCGATAAACAACCATGAACTTTTCTTACAGTTTCTGTGGCTCTGTTCTGACCAAATTCATTCAAGAATTTTTGGTATTCAGACCGTTTAAGGTTTTTAATTAAAAATCTGTCCCCGAAATACTCATTAAACAGTCTCAAAGAGCGTTCGTACCAATAATATTGTTGAGAGGCAAGCTCCCTTTTATTCTTGATAATCAACCACTCATTATAGTAATCAGAAAAAGTCTTGTTGTCTTCTAAAAAGTTACCATCTTCAAGATCACGTATAAGTTGTTGTGCCGCATTGGTAGCTTCTGCTTTAGTTTTAAAACCCGACTTTCTCTTTTTACCTGACTTGAAAGAAGGGTGCTTCACATCATACTGCCAGCTTGTTGAATTCTTGTTTTTCCGTTTTGTTACTGTGAAAGTTGCCATTTTTACCACTCCTTAGGAACGTATGTTTGGTATATTTATGAACTACACATCGACTAAAGTCGATGGTTTCTAGGAACACTCATAACTTGATGTAATCATTGATTACAACAGAGGTTTAAGCTATTTTACTAAGGCTTGTTCCAAGCCAAAATTTAGTATATTTTTTGATGCATTGATATCACGGTCATGTTCTGTACTACATTCAGAACATATCCAACACCTAACATCTAATGTCTTTTTACCACTATCAAATCCACAGCTTGAACAGTATTGAGATGATTTGTAGGGATTAACAGTCATTGATGTCTTACTATACATTACACATTTGTATTCAATGAATGTTCTAAAAATTCGCCATGACTGACTTGCAATTGAACGTGATAACTTATGATTTTTCATTAAATTCGATGTTTTCAAATCTTCTAAGACGATTAAATCATAACGTTCAACTAAATCTGTCGTAATTTTATGGATATAATCTTTTCGTGTATTGACGATTTTTTCATGAATACGTGCAACTTGACGTTTTGCCTTTTGATAGTTCTTAGCATCTTTTAAAGGCATACCATTCTTAATTGCATTCAGTCTACGTCTTGCAACACGCTTTTCCCAATAATGTAACTGCTTTTTATACTTTAGATGTAAACGTTGCGAGGCATATTTCTTACCATCTGACGTAATTGCTAGATGTGTCAAACCTAAATCTATACCAACCGACTTACCTGTTTTTGGTAGTGCTTGATTATCGCTTTCTACCAATAATGAAATATAATAATATCCTGTTGATTTACGTGTAACCGTAACCGATTTAATACGACTGTTTTCAATGTGTTGGACGCTTGACTTGCATTTAACCCACCCTAGTTTGGGTAACTTGATGTAACGCTGATTATCATTAAAACGGATGTTGTTACCACGTATCGTGCTGAGGTATGACTGCCTTGTAATTTTCTTTGATTTAAATTTAGGATATCTTGAATAACCTTTAAAAAATCGGTCAAATGTCTCGGATAATGTTTTGACAGCACATTGAATCGCAACACTATCTATATCTTTTAACCATGGATATTCAAGTTTCAATGCTGGTAATAAAGCACTTAATTTTGGATAACTTAACATCTTAAGTTCATTATTATTCTGATAGCGCTGATTAATCATATTCAACATTTCATTCCATACAAAACGTGTACAGCCGAATGTCTGTTCAATTTTCAATTGTTGTGCTTTGTTTGGATATATCTTACATTCGATACCTCGATACATGATAACACCTCCTTCAATACTATTATACACATGACTATTAAAAAAATGAATTTAAATGTTATAATATTAAGTATTAGGGGGTATACATATGATTGTAAAAACAAGAACAAACGTTTATGATTTTAATTTTCATCTAGTGTGGATTACAAAGTATAGAAAGTCGATATTTGATACAAAAGAAAAGTGTGAAGCAATGAAAGGATTTTTAATAACAATCGCAAAGGAACATGATATAACCATTCAAGAAATGGAAGTAATGCCTGACCACGTTCATATGCTTATATCATTTCATCCTAAACATGCACCAAGCTCCATCGTCAAGACATTGAAAGGTAAGTCAGCACGTTTATGGTTCAAACAGTATCCTAAAACAAAAGCGTCATTGTGGGGTGGACACTTGTGGTCTCCAAGTTACTTCATGAGTACGCTCGGGAACATGTCTAAGAATACTGTTGAAAACTATATCAAAAATCAAACGAAAGAATTTAATGGAGGTCGTCCAAGACGTTGATTCATCACGGTAATGAATTATCGTGTTTTCTCAACTGACGACCCATGATAAAAAATATATAGGGTAGGCATGCTACCCAGTATTGGCTAATATCCCCCTTGCGATGGTGCAGTTTGTAAACCATAAGGCGACTCTTTTGAAAGATCTCTCAATCTATCAATTTCAGCATCAGAAGGGTTATTTAAGTCAATTCCTTCATCTATCGCTTGTTGAACGGCAGGATTATAAATCTCTGGTTGTTGTTGCGTTGGATATGACTCATAAC
Source organism: Staphylococcus muscae (assembly GCF_003019275.1). NCBI lineage: Bacteria > Bacillati > Bacillota > Bacilli > Caryophanales > Staphylococcaceae > Staphylococcus > Staphylococcus muscae. Next base: position 1,932,075 of record NZ_CP027848.1, read on the forward strand.
TTTGTATTTGCTGGTTGATTGATTGATCTTGATTTTGTGGTTGCATTTGATCTTCGTGATATTGTTGAGCAGAGTATTGTTCATCTTCTTCATTTTTTTGATTATCTTTTTTTACTTGTTTTGTTTCAGATTCTTCTCTTTTCTTAGTTTCTTGTTTCAATTCTTCTTTCTTTTGTTTTTCATTCTCTTTTCCATCTGTTCCACAAGCACTTAACATTAATGCGCTAGCGAATAAAATTCCTAGTGATTTACGCATACTAATTAACCTCCTTATTAATGAATTTATACAGTTATATATGAAGTATATATGAAGCGAACACCATATCATACATGTTTAGATGCTGATATTAAATGTGTTATAATCAAAGAAAAAGTAGGTGCTTAAATGGAAATGATACTTCTGCTTTGCTCAACTGGTGTTGCTGGGCTGTTTACTTATATATATTTAGACTATTTGTCAATCTTAGATACTGAAAAGCCTGAAATCAAAAGAATGTTCTCGTTACTTTTCTCTATTATGAACTACACATCGACTAAAGTCGATGGTTTCTAGGAACACTCATAACTTGATGTAATCATTGATTACAACAGAGGTTTAAGCTATTTTACTAAGGCTTGTTCCAAGCCAAAATTTAGTATATTTTTTGATGCATTGATATCACGGTCATGTTCTGTACTACATTCAGAACATATCCAACACCTAACATCTAATGTCTTTTTACCACTATCAAATCCACAGCTTGAACAGTATTGAGATGATTTGTAGGGATTAACAGTCATTGATGTCTTACTATACATTACACATTTGTATTCAATGAATGTTCTAAAAATTCGCCATGACTGACTTGCAATTGAACGTGATAACTTATGATTTTTCATTAAATTCGATGTTTTCAAATCTTCTAAGACGATTAAATCATAACGTTCAACTAAATCTGTCGTAATTTTATGGATATAATCTTTTCGTGTATTGACGATTTTTTCATGAATACGTGCAACTTGACGTTTTGCCTTTTGATAGTTCTTAGCATCTTTTAAAGGCATACCATTCTTAATTGCATTCAGTCTACGTCTTGCAACACGCTTTTCCCAATAATGTAACTGCTTTTTATACTTTAGATGTAAACGTTGCGAGGCATATTTCTTACCATCTGACGTAATTGCTAGATGTGTCAAACCTAAATCTATACCAACCGACTTACCTGTTTTTGGTAGTGCTTGATTATCGCTTTCTACCAATAATGAAATATAATAATATCCTGTTGATTTACGTGTAACCGTAACCGATTTAATACGACTGTTTTCAATGTGTTGGACGCTTGACTTGCATTTAACCCACCCTAGTTTGGGTAACTTGATGTAACGCTGATTATCATTAAAACGGATGTTGTTACCACGTATCGTGCTGAGGTATGACTGCCTTGTAATTTTCTTTGATTTAAATTTAGGATATCTTGAATAACCTTTAAAAAATCGGTCAAATGTCTCGGATAATGTTTTGACAGCACATTGAATCGCAACACTATCTATATCTTTTAACCATGGATATTCAAGTTTCAATGCTGGTAATAAAGCACTTAATTTTGGATAACTTAACATCTTAAGTTCATTATTATTCTGATAGCGCTGATTAATCATATTCAACATTTCATTCCATACAAAACGTGTACAGCCGAATGTCTGTTCAATTTTCAATTGTTGTGCTTTGTTTGGATATATCTTACATTCGATACCTCGATACATGATAACACCTCCTTCAATACTATTATACACATGACTATTAAAAAAATGAATTTAAATGTTATAATATTAAGTATTAGGGGGTATACATATGATTGTAAAAACAAGAACAAACGTTTATGATTTTAATTTTCATCTAGTGTGGATTACAAAGTATAGAAAGTCGATATTTGATACAAAAGAAAAGTGTGAAGCAATGAAAGGATTTTTAATAACAATCGCAAAGGAACATGATATAACCATTCAAGAAATGGAAGTAATGCCTGACCACGTTCATATGCTTATATCATTTCATCCTAAACATGCACCAAGCTCCATCGTCAAGACATTGAAAGGTAAGTCAGCACGTTTATGGTTCAAACAGTATCCTAAAACAAAAGCGTCATTGTGGGGTGGACACTTGTGGTCTCCAAGTTACTTCATGAGTACGCTCGGGAACATGTCTAAGAATACTGTTGAAAACTATATCAAAAATCAAACGAAAGAATTTAATGGAGGTCGTCCAAGACGTTGATTCATCACGGTAATGAATTATCGTGTTTTCTCAACTGACGACCCATGATAAAAATAAATGAAATCGCCTAGATTTATTTGTGAAAAAAAGATCCATGGTGGTATGTCATCTTTTGATTTATATTTTGAAAAGGGAACTTTCTCAAATGTTTTTCTTTGAGCGAGTTTTTTGTTTATGAAATTAATTCGTTTTGCAATAGATTTAGAATTCTCATAACTTAAAGCGTTAAAATACTCTGAATTCTTAATCCCTAATCTATTTCCAATTTTATGACTAAGCAGGGTCTTTATTGTGGTTTCGGTCTGAATAATGTATTTAAATAATAATGTCTGTAAATCAAAGTCAAATAATACAAGTGATTCAATAAGTTCGAAGGATATATTGCCTTTCGTTTTTGCGAGTGTTTTTACATAATCGGTTATAATTTTATTGAAACCATGATACTTAATAGCTACAATTACATCATCATTTTCATCAAAGTTAATCCCTAGTTTTCTCATTTCTTCAATTAGTTCTTCATAAGTAAGGAACTTAGTCATAATATTTCTCCTAAAACGAAAAAACCCCAAATGCTAATTAAAGCACTTGGGTGATTCGGGCTGAATCTAAATTTTCGGCTCACTTTGTTGAGAGCTTTCAGTGCTTTTAACATACCACGTTTTAATTTATATTTCAACGATATCACCTATTTTTATTAGTTCATCAGTAACTTCTCTATTAATAGGTTCTGCATCGAATTTAAATCGTTGTTTATTATTTTGTTGATTTTGCATTGTTTTTATCATGGGTCGTCAGTTGAGAAAACACGATAATTCATTACCGTGATGAATCAACGTCTTGGACGACCTCCATTAAATTCTTTCGTTTGATTTTTGATATAGTTTTCAACAGTATTCTTAGACATGTTCCCGAGCGTACTCATGAAGTAACTTGGAGACCACAAGTGTCCACCCCACAATGACGCTTTTGTTTTAGGATACTGTTTGAACCATAAACGTGCTGACTTACCTTTCAATGTCTTGACGATGGAGCTTGGTGCATGTTTAGGATGAAATGATATAAGCATATGAACGTGGTCAGGCATTACTTCCATTTCTTGAATGGTTATATCATGTTCCTTTGCGATTGTTATTAAAAATCCTTTCATTGCTTCACACTTTTCTTTTGTATCAAATATCGACTTTCTATACTTTGTAATCCACACTAGATGAAAATTAAAATCATAAACGTTTGTTCTTGTTTTTACAATCATATGTATACCCCCTAATACTTAATATTATAACATTTAAATTCATTTTTTTAATAGTCATGTGTATAATAGTATTGAAGGAGGTGTTATCATGTATCGAGGTATCGAATGTAAGATATATCCAAACAAAGCACAACAATTGAAAATTGAACAGACATTCGGCTGTACACGTTTTGTATGGAATGAAATGTTGAATATGATTAATCAGCGCTATCAGAATAATAATGAACTTAAGATGTTAAGTTATCCAAAATTAAGTGCTTTATTACCAGCATTGAAACTTGAATATCCATGGTTAAAAGATATAGATAGTGTTGCGATTCAATGTGCTGTCAAAACATTATCCGAGACATTTGACCGATTTTTTAAAGGTTATTCAAGATATCCTAAATTTAAATCAAAGAAAATTACAAGGCAGTCATACCTCAGCACGATACGTGGTAACAACATCCGTTTTAATGATAATCAGCGTTACATCAAGTTACCCAAACTAGGGTGGGTTAAATGCAAGTCAAGCGTCCAACACATTGAAAACAGTCGTATTAAATCGGTTACGGTTACACGTAAATCAACAGGATATTATTATATTTCATTATTGGTAGAAAGCGATAATCAAGCACTACCAAAAACAGGTAAGTCGGTTGGTATAGATTTAGGTTTGACACATCTAGCAATTACGTCAGATGGTAAGAAATATGCCTCGCAACGTTTACATCTAAAGTATAAAAAGCAGTTACATTATTGGGAAAAGCGTGTTGCAAGACGTAGACTGAATGCAATTAAGAATGGTATGCCTTTAAAAGATGCTAAGAACTATCAAAAGGCAAAACGTCAAGTTGCACGTATTCATGAAAAAATCGTCAATACACGAAAAGATTATATCCATAAAATTACGACAGATTTAGTTGAACGTTATGATTTAATCGTCTTAGAAGATTTGAAAACATCGAATTTAATGAAAAATCATAAGTTATCACGTTCAATTGCAAGTCAGTCATGGCGAATTTTTAGAACATTCATTGAATACAAATGTGTAATGTATAGTAAGACATCAATGACTGTTAATCCCTACAAATCATCTCAATACTGTTCAAGCTGTGGATTTGATAGTGGTAAAAAGACATTAGATGTTAGGTGTTGGATATGTTCTGAATGTAGTACAGAACATGACCGTGATATCAATGCATCAAAAAATATACTAAATTTTGGCTTGGAACAAGCCTTAGTAAAATAGCTTAAACCTCTGTTGTAATCAATGATTACATCAAGTTATGAGTGTTCCTAGAAACCATCGACTTTAGTCGATGTGTAGTTCATAATAAGTGATTGACGGATTTGTTGTTTAGGTATGCAAATTGAGAATTTGTCTTGTACATCTATAACTAAAATCTTAGTTTTAATATGTGGTATTTTTCCAAGATTTTCAGAAGTTAAAGGATTTTTAATTTCTTGTCCTTTTTCAGAAAGGATACTTAATTCCATACCTACTTCTATTCCATCTACCGCTCCAGCTGAAATTACTAATTTGTAATCATTTAAAAAAGCCGCCACTGATATAATTTTCTTTTCCATCCTTTTCACTCCAAATCTTTATATATTGTTAATGGTTCAAAGCTAATAAGGTAATCACCATGTTGAACCCCTAGTCCGTATTTTATTTTATAATAATCTAGAGTCTCTTCCACAAAACTTTTAGAAACTTCAAAGAAAATAGCCATTTCATGTAAATTTTGTACACCGTATTTAAAAGCGTCTATCAATCCTTGTAAAGTTATGACAGATTCATAAGCTAGTCGTCTTGCTTTTATTTCTAACTTTTTATTTAACATATCAGATTGGTCTAATATGTTTCCATATGAAATTTTATAATGTGCAATTTCTTCAGCTAATACTTCATGTTTATGGTAGCTTGTCATATCTTTATCTATCAAAATAGCACCATTAGCATAGATTCCCTTAAATCCACCTCTTAATTTAAATCCATCACTAATAGGGATATGACTATTTTCAATCATTAATCGTTCGTACATAGTCATATGTATTGCCCCTTTATTGTTTTCTATGTTTTTGTTTAACGAATTCGGCATATTGTAAAATTTCTTCTAATTCTTCTTGTGTGAAATCGCCTTCTAAGTGAGCGGCTCATCTTCCACTCGAACTTTTTTGACAAAGGCTTCTCCATTGATAATAAATACACCAATTTGACCGTCTCCTCACGCCACATAGGCGCTATTAATCAAAAATTCGATAGTTATAAATAACTTTGCCTATCACTTCGATTTCATCTACTGTTTTTTATTTATATTAAAACACCCCAAACATGATAATCTCAATAAAAACTCTCCTTTCTATCTAAACAATCTTTGACTTGCTACAACACGACCAACTATTTTTACTTCATCATTTTTACCGTAAACTTGCGGATAGTGTTGTGGATTGTTTGATTCAGGTATCAATATAATTTGATCGTCATTGTATCTAACACGTTTTACGGTGGCGTTATATCCATTAATCATTACCACTCCGAGCTGACCATTTTCTACAATTGCATCTTTTTCTACGACTACAATATCACCATCTTGAAATAATTTATCCATACTATCTCCAGACACACACAAACCGAATTCTTCTTTGTTAGAATTGAGGTTTTTAGTAGCAAAATATATGTAATCAATTAAATTTTCCTCTGTATAAATAGGCATTCCTGCTGATATTTTAGAGACAACTGGTATCTTTTTGACTGGTAGGGTTTCTAAAACTTGTTTTTCTTTATCTTCTACTAAATCAGCTTTAGTAACATTAAAGTAATCAGCAAGTAATTCTATTTTATCGATACGCGGATATGTTTTCGCGTTTATCCAATCTGATAAAGTTGTATATTTCACTTTTAAATCATTTGATAATTTCTTTCTGTCGATATTATTTTCTTTCATAAGACGAGAAATATTTTTAGCCATTACTTGTTTATTACCTAGCATTTATTTTCAATCCCTTCATCTAATAACTTAAACTCATTATACGATTAATCCGTAAATAATACAAGAGAAAAATAAAAAATACGGTTTAAGTGTTGACATTACGTTTTAACCGTAATATACTTAGGTCAGTTCTTACAACAGGAGGTGACATAAATGGTAAGTGTGCAAGTAAAAAAGGAACCGTATACCTTAAAAATGTTGCGAGCGAAATACGATTTAACTCAAGCACAAGCGGGCGCTAAAGTAGGAGTTTCAGCAGATGTATGGCACAACTGGGAAAAGGCAAAAACATTCCCTAACATTCCACAATTACAAAAAATAGAAAAAGAATTTAACGTCACTTATAATGACATTATTTTTTTAACTAATAATAACGGTTAAACCGTAATATAGAAGGTGATAATAATTGAACGAATTACAACTAAGTAATGACCTAACAACTATTGAAACTGAAATCAAAAGCTATCAAAACATCGCTGGTCAATCTATTTTCGAGATTGGTCGACGATTGAAACATGTTAAGGAAAACGACTTAGCTCATGGCGAATTTGGTAAGTGGCTACGTTCGATAAATTTACATCACGACACTGCTAATAAAATGATGAAAATCGCAAATGAACTTAACTCAAATTCATACACGTACATGAATTTAGGTAGCAGAGCATTATATGAAATCGCAACCTTGCCCGAACCGGAACGCACCAAAGAACACACAACATCAACTGGAGAAATTAAAACGCCAGACGAGATGACTGTTCGAGAATTGCGAGAGCTAAAGAAACAACTCAAACAACGTGATAAACAAAACGAGCAATTACAATCACAAATTGAACAGGTTAAACGTTCTGAAGAGATAGCGTTGAAACAGTTGGAAGATGAACAGAATAAGGAACCAGAAGTGATTGAACACTACATGGAACCATATGACTATCAACAAACAAAGGCTGCCTTAGAGCAATCACGTCATCATCAAAAACTTATCGAACAACGCAATGAAAAATTAGAAAAAGAAATTGCAGAAATGAAACAACGTAGAGATGAAGTTAGCGAAAAATCAGCAAAGTATGATCAACTGAATAATGCACTGAATGATATGAACAGAAAATTAGATGATGGACAGCGTCGATTGAAAGCTCAGAAAGAAGTCTATGACCTAGTGAGAAAAAGTAATGACCTTATTAAAGAAATAGCGCCTATGTGTTACTTCATTCATGATGAACATATTTTAAATAATGAATATGCAATAAAACCAATCAAAAAAATAGCAGAAGATTTACTAGATTTATCTAAAAAAATAAACCAACAAATTAATAAAGGAGATGTTATAGATGTCTAAAAATTTGATAGATATCAGTGTAAAGCAAGCGGATCAATTAGTACAACAAGCACAGTATACAAGACAACTTTTAAATAAGATGGTTGAACACGAAGAAAAAATGTTGACGCATGATAAGAAAATGGATGAACAGTGGAAAGAGACGCTCGATATTAAAGCAGAGGTAATTGAAATAAAAAACAGTGCAAGTAATAGGTTGGATAAATTAGAAAATAATCTTGCAATCACTCATGGTGAAGGAAAATTTATTAAAGCCAAAGTTGCTGAAAAATCGTATCAATTAGTAAATGAATTTTTAGGTACGGCGGTATCGAATGAACTTTACCACAAAAAGCGCTGCCATTTTATCACGGGTTTGTACAGCAGGTTAAATAAACACTTCAACTCAATTACTTATACAACAATTAAGCATATAGATTTTGAAAAGGCAATGTGTCTTATTGAAGACACAACTTTAGAAGATTTACCTAGAAACTATTTAAAACTTACTGACAATCAAATTGAAACTGCCAAACGTCATGGTGATTATGCAATATTAGAAAAATTAAATCAATTCCAAATTTAGGAGGTGTACTAATGAATATTCAAGAGGCAACAAAGTTAGCTTTAGAAAAAGGCAAATCTATTTATAGAAAAGATTTAAGAAATAAAGGGTTAAGAGGCGAAATCTTGCCTACAAACGACTCGCATCACGGTATGCTGTATACCATTCCAGATAAAAAGTCCTATAAGCAAAGATGGCAACCGTTAGCAGAGGACTTAGTATCTGATGAATGGTTTGTGACAGGAGAGGAATTAAGCTCCTACTAGTTTTTTTAAATCTATTAAAGCGTTTATGAATTTTTTAACATTATTTTTATATAAATTTTCCATTTCAATAATTAATTTTGGATTGATTATTAGTTCAGCGAACCCACCATCGCCATATCCAAGTGTAACGTATTCATTTGAAGAAAGCTCTTTTGTGTAAGTCACAAAGTCGTCAAAATTAAAACCTAAAAAATAATCATGATGCACTTGTTCATCATCATAAAAATAACGAGCCATTTCTTCAGAATACCCTTCATCTAAACGGTCTTTATATATTTGATAAAAATGATGCAAAACAAAATTTGCTTCGTTAGTAAGCATAGTTATTCAACTCCTTATTAGGAGTATACCAGAAAGGAGCATATACGATTGAACGGATTACAACTTAGCAACAACCTAACCACAATCGAACAACCAAATTAAGGAGGAAACTATGGAACAAATTACATTAACCAAAGAAGAATTAAAAGAAATTATAGCGAAAGAAGTAAGAAAAGCTATAACTACTAAGAATACAATTACTCCCCGCTTAATTTTAATGAGGTAAGGATTGATTGCAGAGATTTCAAAAAGATTAATGTGAAATACGATTTTACAAAACATTTACTTGAAGATCTTGATTACCCGTTATCTTTAAAAAAATATGAGCGCTATCTTGATCATTACGAACACAACAAAGGCTATGTCAATGATATACATGACCTAATCAGAAAACTAACACTTTCAATTTTTGGAGTGACGCTTAATTCTGACTTGTCAGAAGATGAATATGAAGAAGCAGCAACAATGTATCGAAATTTAAAAAAATATTATTTATATCTATACGAACAGCGCATGAGTAAACTTTCACTCGATGACTTTGAATAAAGGAGGTCAAATGATGCAAGAATTACAGATTTTTAATTTTGAAGAATTACCAGTGAGGACATTAATAATTGATGATGAACCATATTTTGTAGGGAAAGATGTGGCTGACATTTTAGGTTACTCAAACTCAAGAAAAGCTTTATCTGATCACGTAGATGTAGATGATAAGCTGACGTCACGAATCGTTACGGCAGGTCAAAATAGAAATCAAACTATCATCAACGAATCAGGACTTTACAGTCTAATCTTTTCATCAAAATTAGAAAGTGCAAAACGATTCAAGCGTTGGGTTACATCAGAAGTTTTGCCAACACTAAGAAAGACAGGTAGCTATCAAGTGCCGACCGAACCAATGGAAGCACTTAGATTGATGTTTCAAGCAACAGAAGAAACAAGAGAGCAAATTAAAAGTGTAAAAGCTGATGTGATTGATTTAAAAGAGAATCAAAAGTTAGACGCAGGAGAGTATGGCTTTCTATCTAAAACAGTTCATCAGAGAGTAGCAAACATAAGACAGTTGTACGGACTACCTAATAGCAAAGAAGTGAACAAACCATTGTATAAAGACATCAATAACAACATTAATACAATGGCAGGGATTAAAACGAGAACACAGATACGCCAAAAACATTTTAATGATGTGATGGACATGATTGCTAACTGGTTCCCGTCACAATCAACGATGTACGTGATCAAGCAAATGGAATTCGAAATTTAGGAGATGTACTAATGAATATTCAAGAAGCGACAAAACCGATGACTTAATGGCAAATGATTGGGAAGTTGTAGTTCCAATCAAAGACCAGGAATAAAAGTGATTATAACAAAAAAAGGAGTGATCACAATGAATTTTATAGGCTTCGCAGATGTAAATGACTTTATCAAAATCAGTGGGCTTTCTGTGAATGACTTAGAACGAAAGGTTCTATGCAATACAGATTTTCAGAAAGAATGTGTGTATCGCTTTGGTAAAGGTCACAAGCGATATATCAAAGTTGATAAAGCGATTGACCTTATCGAGAAAAACTTAATGTTCAAAGAAACAGAAATTTGAAAGGAGGTGGTTAACATGAGACAAGAATTAATAGCATACGTAATGGTAGTTGCGATTAGCGCCATCTTATCAACCGTGATGATATTCGGTGGGGCATACTTTACGACATTAATAGCATCAGTACTAATCAGTAGTGCAGTGACGTATCACAGCACGCATTATGTACTGAATGAATTAAAAAAGACTGAGTGCTAACAGCAATTAGCAAACAGTCAAACAATTAAAAAACATTCTAGACAAAGTATAACACAAACAATAGGAGTGAACGAAATGGATTTAGTGACAATTGATTACCTTGAATTAAAACGACTTATTACAGCAGAAGCACGTTATAAGGAAGAAATAGCTCAATTAGAAGATGAATTGCAAGACGTAAAAATCGAGTTAAACGAACTGAAAAGAAAGGGGTATGAGTATGACTAATTTATTCGAAATCAATGAACGTTACCTACAAGTCTTAGATATGTGGGATGACGTAGAACCTGGAATTATCCAAGATACATTAGACTCGATCGAAGCGGAAACGCACGAGAAAGTCGACAATATTATTGGCTTAAAGCGTAGCGTTGATGGGGACGTTGGTGTAATCGATGCAGAAATCAAACGTTTGCAGAAAATGAAAAAACAGAAAGAAAATCTGTCAGACAGATTGAAAGGCTATCTAGCAACAATGCTTGAACAACGTGGTTTAAGAAAATACAAGACACCTACTAATCATATTTACAAACGTAAGAATAAACCGAGTGTTGTTGTTACTAATGAATCTTTAATCGATAAAGCATACTACATTCCACAACCACCAAAGTTAAACAAAAAGCAAATTGAAGAGGACATTAAAGCTGGTGTAGATGTTGAAGGTGCTGAACTAAGTGCGAGTGAAAGTTTGGTGATTCCAAAATGAAGAAATCCGAATCAGTAATTGAGATAAATAAGGCGATGGTAGCATTTAGAAAAGAGGTAAAACAACCGATTAAAGATAAAAGTAATCCTTTCTTCAAATCTAAATACGTTCCCTTAGAGAACGTCGTAGAAGCCATTGACGAAGCTGCGACGCCACATGGACTCTCTTACACACAATGGGCATTAAACGATAACAGTGGACGAATTGGTGTTGCTACAATGCTCATGCATGAAAGTGGCGAATATATAGAGTATGACCCTGTTTTTATGAACGCTGAAAAGAACACACCACAAGGCGCTGGTTCATTGATTAGTTACCTCAAACGTTACTCATTATCTGCAATATTCGGCATTACAAGTGATCAAGATGATGACGGTAATGCAGCAAGTGGAAAGAACAACAGTCCCAAGCAACAGAATAGAACCCAATGGGCTAGTAGCGAAACAATAGGAACTTTAAAAAAAGAAGTTATAGCTTTTACAAATTTGATTAAAGGAACAGATAAAGAAGCACCACAAAATGTAGTAGAACAAAAATTTAACATAAACGACTATAAGTTAACAGAAAAACAAGCGGCAGATGCCCTTAATAAAATACGAAACAATGCAAAAACGATTACTGGAGGAAATAACAATGCTTAACAGAGCTGTATTAGTAGGACGATTAACAAAAGACCCTGAATTCAGAACGACGCCATCAGGTGTAGACGTATCAACATTCACACTTGCGGTAAATCGCAATTTCAAAAGTAAAGATGGAGAACAACAGGCTGATTTCATCAATTGTGTTGTATTCCGCAAGCAAGCTGAAAATGTTAAAAACTTTTTAAGTAAAGGTAGATTAGCAGGCGTTGATGGACGGATGCAATCACGCAGTTACGAAAATAAAGAAGGTCAACGTGTTTATGTAACTGAAGTCGTTTGCGACAGCGTGCAATTTTTAGAACCTAAAAATAATAGCCAATCTAACAATCAACCTAAACAACAAGGACAAGCGCAGAATAATCCTTTTGATAACAGTGATGACGAGTTCTCGGATTTACCTTTCTAGGACGTGATTAGATGCCTTTAATTACTAGCTACATCACTCAAGATGACGGCACTACAACTGTTGTCATTTCGGGTGTTGAATTAGGCGATAAGGAAACGTTGCTACTCGATAACGGGTTCGATGTAGAGATTGATGTAAATGTCGTAGATCCATTCAAAATCACCGACAAACAACGTCGTAAGATATTCGCCTTGTGCAACGACATAGAGGCGCATACAGGGCAGCCTATGGACTATATGAGACATATGTTTATCGAGTATGTAAGAACATACTACGGCTATGATGAACAGATTTCATTAAGCAACTGTACACGGACACAAGCAAATCAAGTCATCGAAGTGATATTAGATTGGGTGTTCCACAACGATATACCACTTAATTACAAGACAAGTGATTTACTAAAGCAGGACAAATCATTCCTCTACTGGTCAACAGTAAATCGTAACTGTGTAATATGTGGTAAACCTCATTCACAACTAGCACACTACCAAGCAGTTGGTAGAGGTAGAAATAGACGTAAGATTAGTCACTTAGGAAATAAAGTGTTGGCTTTATGTTCAGACCACCACACAGAGCAACACAACATAGGTATTGATAGTTTTAATGATAAATACCATCTACACGACAGTTGGGTTGATGTAGATGAACGTTTAAATAAAATGCTGAAAGGAGAGAAATAGCACTCCTAATATCATCTTGGCGGAAGAGATTAGGAATGCTAGAAATTATAAAAAAGCTATAGGCAAGCCTTTTTCGAGAAATTAATTATTCATCATCTTTTTTGTATTCAAATGTTAAGTAAAAACAAACTAATGAAATAAGTAACACGAATATTGAAATAGGAACATTAACGGATTCATTATACATTGCTCCAGAGAATAAAGCCCACGAAATATTTGGGGTGAAGACTAATGAAGTTGCATTAATCATTTTTTTAGTTGGAGGTGCATACTTTTGCAATTTTGTATCGTCGACGTCATCTTCTTTTCTGTTTTCTCTTTTATTATTTATTGGATAGGAAGAATTGAAGGAGTCACTAACGCTAGGAAAGTTAACAGTATTGATAAAAGAATAGCGAAGTATATTGTTAATTCGCGTAATTTCCTTTATAGGAAAATTCGATTGGGTCTTAAATGCTTGAAGTGTATTTTCAGAAAATAAATTATTTCTAAAATTCATCGAGATGTCGATAGTAGGCACTTTGATTTTCACCAAATTTGAAGTATCAATACTTAGTAGCGTATTTTTGTAAATATTATTGAATTCTGTCATCTGATTAATAGTTTTTCTTAATTCTTTAGAAGGTTTTGTTGCTTCGAACACGGTGTTTCTTAAGTTGGAAATATTTTTATTCAATATTGGTCTGATATCTTTTAATGGATCGATATACATTTTATCACCCCCAATCTGATGCAAAAGCATTCAGAAAAATTATACCAGAAAGGAGAATACAAATGACTGATCAACCAAGTTACTATTCAATCATTACAGCTAATGTTAGATACGACAACCGCCTTACAGACAGTGAAAAGTTATTATTCGCTGAAATCACATCGTTAAGCAATAAATACGGTTACTGCACAGCAAGCAACGGTTACTTTGCGAAGTTGTATGACGTAGTAAAAGAAACTATATCCCGCAGAATATCTAAACTTGCTAAATTTGGTTATTTACACATCGAAATCATTAGAGAAGGTAATGAAATCAAACAAAGAAAAATGTACCCATTGATGCAATCGTCAGTACCTATTGACGCAAAAATCAATACCCCTATTGATAATTCTGTCAATACCCCTATTGACGCAAATGTCAAAGAGAATAATACAAGTAATAATAATACAAGTATTAATAGAGACAGGGACGAGATGTCGATTTTATTTATGATGATCAGTGACGAATTAGGGATTATACAAAATCCTTTAAATGCAGAACTACTAGAACACGCCATAGCCCGTTTTAATGAAAATAAGGTAGATATAGTGGAAGTTGCTGTTAATTACTGCAAGAAGAATAAAAAAGGTATCGGCTACCTTATAAGAATTTTAGAAGATTGGGCTGCAAAAGGTGTGCGTAATAAAGAAGATGCCACAAAGAAAGTAACACCCCAAAAAGTTAGTAAGTCAAATGACTTTTTAACCCAAAAAAGACAAGAGTTATTCGGAGGTTGATTCTATGCCTATGACAGAGCAAGAGGCTTTCCAGCTTATCTCATTAGTGAGTGATACCTACAATATAGAATTCCACGAATCTAAATATAAGGCGTGGGTATCTATCCTTACTAAAGATGGCGATTACAAATCCTCTGAAAAGAAATTAAGAAATTACATCAAACAAAGTAAATACAAACCAACATTAGCTGACGTATTAGCAACTAAGCCTAAAGCATTTGAAATAAAAGAAAAACCAGTAGAAGAAACACACCAGTACAAATTAGAGCATGACCCTGCGTATAAAAAAGAATATGAAGCGGTTAGGGATAAAGCTAGGACTTTCATCAAGGAGTTGCGTCACAATGATTGATCGTTTGAGTACAGAAGAGTCGATTTTATGCAACTTGATGAAGTGGCCTGACTTGTATGCAAAATTCAAATTAAAGCCTTACATGTTTGTTGATGAAGATGTGAGTAAGATTATTAGCTACATTGTTGAAGTCGGGAAAGTAAATCCCAATGAGATTTACTTTAAATGTCGTGACGAGCAAGGTTTTGTTAATGTAGACCGCTTAACACAGATTAGTAAGTCAAAGGGTACGGACCTATCATTTTTTATGAACGATCAAATCAACCTACTGAACGACTATGTGACGCGTAAAGCTGTAGAATACTCTCAAGGTTTTTTGAGTAATCCTAATCAAACAGAATACCTATATTTACTCGATCAATTAAATAGTCTTAAAGACATCAACATTGAACAAGGCAATAGAACAGATGAGTTTTTAGCAGAAGTCATGGAATCAGTATTGAGTGATAAACCAAAAGAGTTGATTAAGACTGGATACGGACTACTCGATTACAAAATATACGGCTTTGAAAAAGGACAATTGAATGTAATAGCAGCAAGGCCGTCAATGGGCAAAACTGGATTTGCATTAAACACAATGTGGAACATTGCAAAGTCTGGCTATGAAGTATCATTTTTCAGTTTAGAAACAACCGGAAACCTTGTTGTAGAACGCTTAGTTGCAATGATTGAAGGCGTTCCATTGTCAGATATTAAACGCCCAACAGAATTAAGCACAGAGAATACGAATAAAGTCATGAACGCGCTGAATAAAATAAAGCAGTTTAATATAAATATTTTTGATGAGAGCCACCTAACACCATCTAGGATACGTGAGCAAGCATCTAAAGAGTCGGATAAACCACAAGTCATATTTATCGACTACTTGCAACTGATGACGTCTGATACACCTTCTAATGATAGACGTGTAGACGTAGAGAAGATAAGTCGTGACCTTAAAATCATAGCGAACGAAACAGGTTGCGTCATAGTCTTGTTATCACAATTGAATAGGGGTGTAGAGTCACGTAACGATAAACGTCCTATGATGAGCGACTTAAAAGAATCGGGTGGTATTGAAGCGGATGCCAGCATGATATTTATGCTATATCGTGATGACTATTATAACCGTGATGAAGTGCATGAAGATGATAAATCTGAATTAGAAGTTAACGTAGCTAAAAACAAAGATGGATCAACTGGTGTTGTGAAATTTGAATACTACAAATCAACGCAGAGGTTCTTTACATGACGGTACTAGAATTCAAAGACTTTTTGAGACACCTCTTCAGCGTTGAATACAGCCACAACACACGCATGCAATTGTTTATGGTGCAATTGGGTTGGGCGGTCGATAGATTGCTTGTGAGCGAGCGTATAAGCCCGTTTGACGACTATGATGAAGTAAGTGAATTGATTTTTGATGAATTAGATGTGAACCAAAGGAGCAAAAATGAGAGAAACTAGAATTGAAATCTTTTATAAAGACGAAAAACACTTAAACAAACCAATGGCTTCGCCACGTCCACGCTTTACTAGAGCAGGACGGTTTGTCAGAACATACATGCCTAACAATTACACACGGCACAAACATTTTATAGCAGAGCAAATGCCTGACTTACAGATAGAGTCGTCTATCAGATTGACAGTAGAGTTTTACTTCCCACCATTGCGAAGTTGGTCTGAAAAACGATTGAGAGAAAGGTTGTTTTCATATAAGCGCACTAAACCAGACCTAGATAACTTACTTAAAACTGTATTAGATGCAGGTAACGGTAAGTTGTGGAAAGACGATAATCAAATCGTAGAAATCAGAACATTCAAAAAATATGAGAGTATACCACGCACAGCGTTAATTATCGAAGAATTGGAGGGATAGCATGGAACTACCAGTAATACCTAATGATAAATCACGGAAATACGAATACAACGGTAAACCCATTAGTGTTAATCAAATGGTTAAATACACAGGTTTAAGCGCATCTGTCGTTCGAAAAAAGCTGAGAAATGGCGTGCCGATAAAAGATATCTTAAAGCAACGCCCGAAATTAAAACTAACTAAAGCGCAAGTAAAAAAGAAGAGCACTGTTAATCTTACGAGTGCAATTATTGAACAAAGATTAGCTGATGGTTGGGATATCGATTTGGCGCTTGAATTAGGACTAAATTACGTTGGTCCAGTAGATAATATTGTCTACAAAACAAAAGCTGGTGGAATTGATATTGAAATTCCGTACGAACAATTGATGAAGTTAGAAGAAAGGGGCATTACAGCTAGAACTATTAGCATTCGAGTTGGTAAAGGGATGACTTTAAAAGATGCGATGAACACACCTTTAGAGTATTCAAACGATGACCTTGATTACACAGAAAGCATTGAAGAAAGGAAGTGCGCTGAAGCATTGAAACGGTACCGAGCGAAGAAGGCGCAGGAGCGAATGAATCGTATTAAAGGTGTTCCACAGCAGATTAAGTTGAGCGAGTATGGAAGATATTTAATGGGTCAACCACTTATTGCACGTATAAAAACAGACGTTTATGGAAATACACAATTAATTTAGAGGAGTGATGAATGTGGATGGACTAAAAATAGGAAATACAATAAAGGTTAATACTAAAAATGGATATATGATAGCGAAGGTTCTAGATACGTACAATGATGGTTTTGTTGTAACTACAGATGAAGGGGATAACTGTTGGCTCTCGTACGAAACAGATTGGGAGAAAATACCTTCTAGTAAAAAACTAGAAAATAAGAAACGTCCTAAACACTACGGAGATGCTGAATTTGATCTAATTGATTATTGGTGCACACGATACTCGAAAGAAGAACTGCGTGGTGCATTTAAATCTCAACTATCAAAATACACTGACCGATTAGGTTACAAAGATGATGAAATTGATGAATTAGACAAGATTATTGATTATACAACACGTTATCGTGATCACTTAAAAAAGGTGGCTGAAACCAATGAGAAGTAACTATGGTTTATTAGCTCGATACCGTTTATACGACAAAGAAGGCTATCCAGCATTGTTAGTTATACCAGCAAAGGAACATGTACGTGTGTTAGGTTATGGTCCTTATTACAAACAATATGACGGTGTTTATTCAGAAAAAAAGCTCAAGCATATTAAACACAAAAGTAATTTATATACTGTTGAAGAACTGGAGCGATTTAAAATATGAATTTTATTGATTTATGCAGTGGTATCGGTGGATTTAGAACCGCATTAGAAAAGCATGGTCACACATGTTTGGCTTATGGAGAAATAGACAAATTCGCAAAGCAAAGTTACCAGGCCATTTACAATACTAAAAATGAGGAGAATTTAGGAGATGTTACAGAATATTCAAACGAAAATTGGAGAAAATACAAAGGGAAAGTTGACATCATCACAGGTGGATTTCCGTGTCAAACCTTTAGTATCGCAGGGAAACGTGCAGGGTTTGAAGATACGAGGGGGACGTTATTCTTCCACATTGCAAGGGCGATTAAAGAAGTCAAACCATCTTTTGTATTATTGGAAAACGTCAAAGGTTTATTATCACACGACAAAGGCAGAACGTTTGGAACAATCATTCAAACGTTGGATGAATTGGGGTATGTCATCGAGTGGGGTTTGTTTAACTCTAAATTTTGGGGAGTTCCGCAAAATAGAGAAAGAGTGTACATCTTAGTAACTAGAAAAGATCTATTTACTGGATTTAAACTGTTCGATTTATTGAAAAAACAAACTGATGTTACAACGAGATTAATTGATGTGCTAGAGCAAGATGTTGATGAAAAGTATTACTTGTCAAAAGAAAAGACAAAGAAGTTAACGTTAGATCAAGATCTAAGTGGTAAGTTGAATAAGTATGACTACAACAATAGAGATAAAGTTTATAGCATAAATAAAGTCAGTCCTACATTAAACGCTATGCAGGGCGGAGATAGACAGCCGAAGATTGCAGTCCCAGTGTTAACACCTGATCGTATAAATAAGCGACAAAATGGTCGCAGATTTAAAAGGGATGGTGAACCAATGTTCACTTTAACATCACAAGATCGTCATGGTATAGCTGTTTGTGAAGCTACTAAAAAAGGATATGCTATGGCAGAAGTTGGAGACAGTGTAAATGTATCGTATCCGGAAAGCGAGACAAGGCGTGGAAGGGTTGGAAAACAAATTGCACATACACTTCAAGCAGGTGAAGTGAATCAAGGAGTTGTCGTACCAAAAGAAGTGTATGGAAGGTTTGGTAAACAGGCGGTCGAAACATTAAATGAGAATAAAGACATCATCAAAGATGGTATGACGATAAATGCTTATAACAAAACTTTTGATAATTCTGGGTTAAGTCCAACGTTAACGACAAGACCAGAAGGTTTTAAAACTGCAATATTACCAATATCAAGTGGCCTAAGAATACGAAAACTCACACCACTGGAATGTTGGAGATTACAAGGTTTTTCAGATGAACAATTTTATAAAGCTAAAAATGCAGGTGTAAGCAATTCACAATTGTATAAACAAGCAGGTAATGCGGTAACAGTCAATGTTGTTGATGCAATAGTAGGAGTACTGACTAATGCATAGAGAAACGTACACACGTGATTTAACTAATAATGTTAAGCAACGCTATCGTGTAAATACAACAGGAAAGACACCGACGCAGTTGCAGAAGGAATTAGAAGGCAAAGGTGTAGAAGGTTTTGTCGTGAAAGTGAATCACGACAGAGTGACTATGTTGGTTGATCGTGAAGATATTAAAAATAATAGGAGGGCATTCCTATGAGTAAAGACAAAGTAATCTATTTAGGTGGACACATTTTAAATCAAGCGATGGTTGAATATAGAGATAAGCAACATAAAGAAATATCTGAGATTAAAGGTGTTAGACCTTATTCACCTCATCAAGACAAATCAATCAATGATAAGGCTAATGCTAAGCAAGAAGGGCTAGCAGAACGTATTTTAGCTAACGACTTTAAAGCAATGAGAGAATCGGATATTTTCGTATTCGACGTACTCAATGAAGGGCTAGGTACTATTGCCGAATTAGGCATAGTACTAGGAATGAAGTATCAGGCACAAGAGACGATTGAACGTTTAGAAAAGGTAGCTGATATTAATAGATTTGACATTAACGGAGATATTCCAGAAACTTATTGGGTTTTACAAGATGAGATTAAAGAACAAGAAAAAATATTAAACAAACCTGTTCTATGCTACTGTTCCGACACGCGACAAGGGCATCGTAAGTCGTATATTGATCCCGACAGAGCAGAATTTAGCACAAATCAATTTGTGTACGGTATGGTTCTGGAACTCACAAACGGAGAGGGTTATATATCGTGGAACGAAGTTAAGAATAGATTAGAAGAGCTAGGGAGAAAAGGGGAATAATATGTCATTACAAAATATAGAATTAGTCTTATCAGCTATCACAAATGAGATTTATATGGCTGAAATAGAAGAAGATGGCATGATGTCTATTGATAATAAACGTGAAGCAACAAATGATGTGGCACGTGTCATGGCAGAATGGTTTGTAGCTAATCAAAAGACGGGGTTGAAGTTCAAAGGAGACGGTTGGTTATTGTGGCTAAAAGATAATGAATTTTTAGCTCCACAAGATATTAAAAACTTCACTATTAAATTAAATGATATATCTAATCTTGCAAGCATTGCTCAACTTTTACTTATTAAATCTATGGAAAGTAAAGAGAGAATAGACATTGAGTATCATTTAGAGGGCATTGTTTTTAGACATCATCATAGAGCGTACAGCGATTATGGAGAGAGAGCTTTGTTTTTCTCGGTAAACGATACTAAAGAAAAATTGCGTGAGAAGTTAAATTTGGCAATTGATGTGATTAACGGGAAAGAATTTTTACATTAATGACGAGGTGTTTGAAAACCCAGAATTATTAAGGGAGATGAAATGTAAATGAAAAGATTAATTGGAGTAATAGTAGTATTAACAATTTTATTGGGTGCTTGTTCGCAAGCCGACAGAGTCAACGAGAATCTTACAAAAGAATCAGACAGCTTTAACACAGTTCGAAAAATAACCGTTATCAATGCGATTAAACAAGACGTTATTTTCCAAATGTCTGGACGTATGTCTATTAAAGCAGATACAAAGGATAATCAGTTGGAAGTAGTTGTTGAAAAGCAAGACGGTGAATATCAAAAACATATTATAGGATTGTCCGACAATGTATCTTACGTTGTGGAAGATGTAACTACGAAAAACGTGAGCAAGTATCAATATGAAATTAATTACAACCCTAAAATGTGGATTCCAGTGAAGCCGGATTATAAGGATTAGAAAATGTCTAGGGAAGAGCAAGAAGTATGGGAAGGTGTTGTCACTTTTATTAAGAGTAATGCACTGGACAAATTAGGAGCAAAACAATTGGCTGAAAATATAAGAGAACTAGCATCATCCGTTGGAAAAAGTATAGATATTGATAGAACAGGAAGTGATGAGATGATTAAATTTGAGAAACGATTTTTAAAATCGCCATACTTCATTGAAAAGTATGAACGTTTTGAAGGTGAAAAATATGAATTTAGTACGAACAGTGGTGGTATTTTGAGCGTCATTCGGTGCTTGGGTTCATACGGTTACGAACGAGGCGAATATGAGATAGCTTATATTAAAGAAGACGGGACAGTATGTGAGCCTTTAGGTTATTTAAGTGTTGATGACGTATTAACCATTGTTGATTATGAGAACGGTAAAGAAGTTGAGAATAAGGAATTGATTAATTGTTGGGAAAAGAAGAAATGGGGGAATGGTCGTGACGAAAGTTAAAATGATGAAAGAAGTAAGTTTGCTTGAGTTATTACAAATAATACTCAACAACGAATTGATAGACAAACAGCAGAAGTTTTCTGGCGTAGCATTGGATGAATATGAAAACACATTGACGGTAGACAGTGTTGATTTAGATGAGAAGTTTCAAGTATTAACAGAAATAAATGTAACACATGATATGGTGTTCGATAATTTAGCAATAGTTTTCAAAGATGATAGTTATGGTGGGCTTTTGAAAATTAAGAAGAGTGCAAGTATTAAGCAGGTGCTGGATAAGTATCTTGGATCACACAATATTAAGTCTATTTATGTTCTTGACGCAAACAATAATGAAGTTCTGGTCTGGTAAGAATCTAAAACATTGAAAGGAGAATAGTATGCCGAAGATTAAAACGAAGAAGAAAGTAACTGCGAGAGAGCTGATTGATTCATACCTTGATGGGAAAATTGAAGGTGGGAAATACATTAATGAAGAAGATAATTTTGTGGTTTTTTCCGACTATTCTGGGTCAAAAATGTGTCAAGTTGGCAAGAAAACTAATCCAGATGAGCTTTTTGGAGAAGTAGTAATTTGGGAAAAAATTGATGAGAATACTAAGTTAGATAATTTAGTAATGGTATGTAACTGGAGAGAATGCCTAGATTTTTTTGACTATGATGACCCAATATCTATTAAAGAAATTATAAGAATTGAGGGAGAGCATGCGCATACAATAAAAGCTTTTTACATCTTACAAGACGACATGACAATGCAGCTAATTTGGAAAGACGGTGAATTCGTTGTTTGATTACAAAGCAGAACGTGATTCGCTTATTGAAGATGTTGCAAGGTTGAGAAAAGAAAAGGATGAACTTAAAGACAATCTTGATAAAGTGGTTGATTTATTCAATCGACATCTAAGGTATAAGCTAGCAGTTACTAACAATGGGATTTGGTACGTCCATTTGAAACATGAATTACAAAATATTTTAAAGGAGATTGAGAAATGAGTAATCAGTTACAAATCAAATTATTATCGGATAACGCAACAATGCCTACACGGAATCACAGTACAGATGCTGGGTTTGATATTTACGCAGCAGAAACGATTATACTAGAACCACAAGAAAAAGCGTTAATCGCTACGGATATTGCTGTTAACATTCCAAAAGGCTATGTAGGACTACTAACATCAAGAAGTGGTGTAAGTAGCAAGACAGACCTTGTGATTGAAACAGGTAAGATTGATGCAGGGTTTCATGGAAATATGAAGATTAATATTAAGAATGATGAGGAGATTTTAGAAGAATGGGTTTCTTATCATTTTAGTAATGTTGCATCAGATATCGAAGGGAATATTACACTACTAGATTCAGAAGAAGTTATGACTGGTAGCTACAAAATAAACAAAGGCGATAAACTAGCACAATTGGTAATCGTACCTATTTGGACGCCAGAATTAGAAGTAGTGGAAGATTTCGATAGTGAATCGGATAGGGGTGAAAAGGGGTTTGGTTCAAGTGGATATTAATGCTTATATTGTAACTACTATACTAGTGTTTATTGGATACTTTTTGCAGGATGTAAATCATAAGAATAAATATGTTGTGGCCACTTGTGAATTTATTGGTTATATACTTATGGGTTTTGGTGTAATATTAGGAGAAAAACACGGTCAAATGGCAGTGCCTTGCATTATGATATTTGCTATGTTGTTTGCAAGACTTAAATTTTTAGAAAAAGCCTGTCTTAAATTTTTCGATGCGGTAAATGAGATGCAAGTAGACCAACTAAAAATAAAATCACGAATTGATGTAGAGGGGGATGACATTGAAAAATACTTTTTTAACACTAACAGTAATCGTAATAATACTGATGACTTATAGATTGTATTTACGTTTCACTGCCAATGACGAAGTAGATAGTGATGAAGTGTTTAATGAATACGATCATATAGATTTGAACAGGATCAGAGCAGAGGTGAGTGGATGACTAAATACTCTAAAGTTTATTTAAAAAAAGACCATCATAAACGTGGCATAAAACTAGGTGAAGTTAAATCTGGTTCAACTTGGTTAGAAATGCTAGAAGAGATACCACGTTTAAAAAAGTTGACAATCACGCCATATATAAGAATGTGGTATAGGGATGATAGAACGCAATGCATAGATTACGGGGCGCATAATGCCATCATTACAGTGAAGGAGTGAGATGATGTTTAAAGTTGTATTTAAAGAAGATGCTAAAAAGATTATTGTGATACCGCAACATATCGGTGGTATTCCACCAAGCTCAGAAGAAACAGTGGGCTTCTTTAACTATTTAGAGAACCAGTTTGAAGGATATGAAGTTATGACCTTTCCATCCAATTCAGAAGTAATATTTTTAAAATAATTATGGGGGCATTCAATGACCGAGATTAAACCAGGTACTTTCAGATATATTGAAAGTGAGATATATAATTTAGAATCTACTAAACGTGAGATTAAACGATTGCGTTTGGAAATACTTAATCCTAGTAAAGCCATTGATGAGAACATTGTGTATGGACCGCTTCAATCTGGAGAACCTACACGTACTACGGAATTAATGGCGACACGTCTTATGACTAATAAGATGCTACGGAATATGGAAGAGATGGTTCATGCGATAGAGTATGCGTACAGTAAACTTCCTGATGAATACAAGAAGGTTATTTATCTAAAGTATTGGGAACCTAATCGTAGAATGAAGATGGAGCATATTGCTGATGAATGTAATATGCATAGGAACACAGCAGGCAAGATACGGAAGAACTTTGTAAAGGCAGTAGCATATGAAGTCGGGATGAAATAGTGTGTGCATCGATTGTGCATAGAGCATAAAATAAAGTGATATTATGATATTGTGCAAGTAAAGCACACAACGTAGCCCTTGCGCAATTGCACTATATTCACTCCTTTATTGTTAATATGTTAGCGTTGAACTAGAGTTAGGTTTATGCCTAGCTCTCTTTTTTATTTGAAGGGAGTTGAGATAATGACTAATCATAACAACATACGTAAGAATGGTCGCTATCAATATGAACATGATTGGTTCTATCGTTCTAAAGCGTGGGAGCGTATTAGGGAAATTGCTTTAGATAGAGATAATTATCTATGTCAAATGTGCTTAGAACATGGTGAAATAACAGATGCGAAAATCGTACATCACATTGTGTACGTAGATCATGATTTTAGTAAAGCGTTAGAAATAGATAATCTGATGTCTGTTTGCCAAAAATGCCACAATCAAATACATGCAAAAGATACAAATTATAAAAAAGAAAACAGCTTAAAAGTTCGTGTTTTAAAAATGTGAAAGAAGCTCTGAAAAACATGCCCCCCTACAAACGTTGATATAACAACATTTGTCTGGGAGCGGAGTGGGCCATACGGGCGCAATCACGAATTTTTTCTATGAAAGGGGGTCGATGCAATGAAGTTGACTAAGAAACAATTGATTAATTATTTAGATGACTATCAAAAATCTGATGATTTATTAATCAATCTTTATATCGAAACTTACGAATTTTATTGCAGATTACGAGATGAATTAAAAAAATCTGATTTAATGATTGAACATACAAATAAAGCTGGAGCAAGTAATATCGTTAAAAACCCATTAAGTATTGAACTTACTAAGACCGTTCAGACTTTGAATAACTTGTTAAAATCACTTGGACTGACTGCATCTCAACGTGAAAAAGTAATCAAACAGGATGATGGTTTCGGTGACTATTAAAATATTAAACAAACCCTCTCCTAAGTTATTAACAACATGGTACGCAGAACAAGTTGTTCAAGAGAAAATGGTGGCAAGTGAGTATGTTAAGAAAGAATGTGAAAGACACTTGAAATACTTGAAAAGTGATAGTAATTGGGTGTTTGATGAAGAATTAGCACATAGGCCAATTCGATTTATCGAGAAATTTTGTAAACCATCTAAAGGCGACTTTGATAGCTTGATTTTGCAACCCTGGCAACATTTTATTATTGGCAGTTTGTTTGGTTGGGTTCAAAAAGAAACAAGAATCAGGCGTTTCAAAGAAGGTGTAATTTTCATGGGGCGTAAAAATGGTAAAACAACAATGAATTCAGGCGTTTCCAATTACGGAGTATCTCAAGATGGTGAAAATGGAGCAGAAGTTCATTTGTTAGCAAATGTTATGAAACAAGCAAGAATTTTGTTTGATGAGTCTAAAGCAATGATTCAAGCAAGCCCTAAGTTAAATCAGAATTTCAGACCATTACGAGATGAAATACGTTATGATAAAACATTTTCTAAAATTATGCCGCAAGCTTCCGATAGTGAAAAGCTAGATGGACTGAACACACACATGGCCATTTTTGATGAAATTCATGAGTTTAAAGATTATAAGCTTATCAACGTTATTAAAAACTCAAGAGCTGCAAGAAAACAACCATTAATCATTTATATAACGACAGCAGGTACGGTGTTAGACGGACCATTAATCGACATGGTTGAAGCGGGTAGAGATGTTTTAGATGGTGCAATTGAAGATGAACGTACATTTTATTTTCTAGCTTCATTAGATGATTCTGATGATATTAATGATCCTGACAATTGGATCAAAGCTAATCCTAATTTAGGCGTTTCTATCAACCTTGATGAAATGAAGGAAGAATGGAATAAAGCAAAACGTGTACCTGCTGAACGAAGTGACTTCGTTACTAAACGCTTCAATATCTTTGCTAACAATGATGAAATGGGTTTTATTGATTATGATACTTTAAAGAAAAACAATGATGTTATTTCTTTTGATGAGTTAGTTGGTAAACCGTGTACTGTTGGATATGATCTTTCAGAAACGGAAGACTTCACGGCAGCAGTTGCTACATTCGCTTTAGATGACGGTAGAATTGCAGTTTTTTCTCATTCTTGGATACCTAAGAAGAAAGTTGAATTGTCAAACGAGCGTATACCATATAGAGAATGGGAAGAAGATGGGTTTTTAACTATTCAAGATAAATCTTATATCGATTATCAAGATGTATTTGATTGGATAGTAAAAATCAACAAGCATCATCCTGTCGAGAAGATATGTTATGACCGTGCTAATGCTTATAAATTAAATCAAGAATTGAAAAATTATGGTTTTTTAACAGAAGAAACAAGACAAGGTTCACTAACACTTAGTCCAGCGTTAAAAGATTTAAAAGAAATGTTTCTGGATGGCAAAGTTGTTTTTAACAACAACCCTTTGATGAAGTGGTACATCAACAACGTTCATCTTAAAAAAGACCGCAATGGTAACTGGTTGCCATCTAAACAAGGTCGTTATCGTAAAATTGATGGTTTTGCAGCATTACTTAACACCTACACAGATATTATGAACAAGATAGTAAACGACACTTCAAAATCAGAAATTGAATTTATTAGTATTAAAGATCTAAGAAGTTAAGGGGGTGATGAAAATAGCTGAAAACATTTTTACGAGAATCAAGCAGAAGTTAGTAGGTAACTGGGTAGACAATACGGTTAATAATATGTACGACTTCACGCCTTGGAAAAACAAAAGTTTTTGGGGCATTATCAATAACACATTAGAAACTAATGAAACAATCTTTTCTGCTGTGACTAAACTGTCAAATTCATTGGCAAGTATGCCAATAAAATTGTATGAGAACTTTGAAGTGATTAGTACAGAAGTGTCAGAATTGATTACCGTATCGCCCAACAATTCATTAAATAGTTTTGATTTTATAAATCAAATTGAAACCGTTAGAAATGAAAAAGGAAATGCTTATGTGTTAATTGAACGTGATATTTATTACCAACCCCAAAAATTGTATTTATTAAACCCAGATATTGTTGAGATGGCGATAGAGAATAATTCAAACGAACTTTATTTTGTTGTGCACGCTGCATCAGGAAAACACTTATACGTGCACAATACGGACGTGTTGCATTTCAAACATATTGTTGCTTCGAATATGGTTAAAGGTATAAGTCCAATCGATGTACTTAAAAATACTATGGACTTCGACAGAGCCTTACGATCATTCAATTTAAAAGAGATGGATAAGCCAGATTCGTTTATTTTGACTTATGGAAGTAATGTCGATAAGGAAATGCGGAGTCAAGTTATAAACGACTTTAAAGCTTTCTACCAAGAGAATGGTGGAATACTTTTTCGTGAGCCTGGTGTAGACATTGAACAACTACCTAGAAAATATGTCTCAGAAGATATTGTCGCTTCAGAAAATTTGACTAGGGAACGTGTTGCAAATGTTTTTCAAATACCGTCCATTTTTTTAAATGCGGATACAAAAGCAAGTTTTACTAAAAATGAAGAACTGAATAGGTTCTTTTTACAACATACGTTATTACCTATCATTAAGCAGTATGAAGAAGAATTCAATCGAAAGCTACTAACAGTAAACGATAGGAAAAAGGGACGTTATTTCAAATTCAATGTGAAATCATATCTACGTGCTGATAGTGCAACGCAAGCAGAAGTTTACTTCAAAGCATTGCGCAGTGGTTACTATACGATCAATGAAATTCGTGGGTGGGAAGATTTACCACCTGTTGAAAATGGTGATAAACCATTAATTAGTGGTGACCTATATCCAATTGATATGCCAATAGAAATGCGTAAATCATTGAAAGGTGGTGATAATAATGAAAAGCAATCAGAAGTACTTCCAAATGAACAGGAAAGCTAACAACAAAGGCGAGATTTATATCTACGGTGACATTGTTTCTTATGAGTGGGAAGACAGAGATGTTACGGCTGTTAAATTCAAAGAAGGACTGGATGAGCTAGGTGACGTAAATGAAATTGATGTTCATATTAATTCTGCTGGTGGTAACGTTTTTGAAGGTCATGCTATTTACAACATGTTACGCATGCACAAAGCTAAAGTGAATATTTATATTGATGCCTTAGCTGCATCTATCGCAAGTGTTATCGCAATGAGCGGTGACACTATTTTTATGCACAAAAATAGCTTACTGATGATTCACAACTCATGGATCTACACAATGGGGAACGCCAAAGAACTTAGAGAAACAGCTGATTTATTGGATAAAACCGATAAAACAAGCAATATTGCTTACTTAGATAAAGCTAAAAATTTATCCGAAGATGAGTTGAAAGCTTTGTTAGATGCTGAAACTTGGTTGACGGCAGAAGAAGCTTTAGAAATGGGTTTTATTGATGAGATTTTAGATGCTAACGAAGTTGCTGCAAGTATTTCTAAAAATCAATACAAGTTATTTAAACATGTCCCAAAATCTGTGGAACAAGACGTCGATAAGATTACCAACATTGAAGACTTAAATAAGAAAAACACGGTTGAAACACCTAAAGAAACTATGTCAGAAGAAGAAAAAGAAATTCGTAACAAAATTAAGAAAAACTGTGAAAGTTTAAAAATTATAATGAATTTTTAGGAGGGATGTATAATGCCAACATTATACGAATTAAAACAATCATTAGGTATGATTGGACAACAATTAAAGCAAAAAAATGAAGAATTAAGTCAAAAAGCTACTGATCCAAACGTAGGAATGGATGATATTAAACAACTAGAATCAGAGAAAACAAGTTTACAAGAACGTTATACGATTGTAGAACGTCAAGTTAACGATATTGAAGAGAAACAAAAGTTGAAAGCAGAAAATCAAGATAGTGGAAATGCTTACCAAACTTTAACGAAAGAAGAACAGTTGATTAAAGCGAAAGCCGAGTTCTATCGACATGCTTTGTTACCAAATGAATATTCTAAACCATCAACTGAAGCACAGCGTTTATTGCATGCTTTACCAACTGGTAATGATTCAGGTGGCGACAAATTGTTACCTAAGACTTTATCAAAAGAAATCGTTTCTGAGCCATTTGCTAGAAACCCATTACGTGAAAAAGCACGTTTAACAAACATTAAAGGGCTAGAAATCCCACGTGTTTCATTCACAATTGATGACGATGACTTTATCACTGATGTTGAAACTGCAAAAGAATTAAAGCTAAAAGGAGATACTGTTAAATTTGGTACTAACAAGTTTAAAGTATTCTCTGCTATCTCTGACACGGTTATTCACGGCTCAGATGTAGATTTGGTTAATTGGGTTGAAAATGCATTGCAATCTGGCTTAGCTGCAAAAGAACGTAAAGATGCTTTTGCGACATCTCCTGCTTCTGGTTTAGAGCATATGTCATTCTACAATGCTAAAGTGAAAGAAGTTGAAGGTGCTGATGTTTATGAAGCAATCTTAAATGCATTAGCAGATTTACACGAAGACTATCGTGAGAATGCTTCAATCTATATGCGTTATGCTGATTACTTGAAAATCGTGAAGATTTTATCAAATGGTACAACTAACTTCTTTGATGCACCTGCTGAAAAAGTCTTTGGTAAACCAGTGGTATTTACAGATGCAGCAGAAAAACCAGTTGTTGGCGATTTTAACTACTTTGGTATTAACTATGATGCAACTACTTACGACACTGACAAAGATGTTAAAAAAGGTGAGTACTTGTTCGTGTTAACTGCTTGGTATGATCAACAACGTACATTAGACAGTGCGTTCCGTGTTGCAAAAGTTAATCCCAGCTAATCCCCCTAAAATTGAAGAGGACAACGAAACGATGAACGTTCCTGAAACAACGGACGAAGACGCATTAGACGTTCCTGAAGCATAGGGGGCATTTGTATGGAATTAGAAAGAGTTAAAAATTGGCTGTACCTAGACCATGATTTAGACGATGAGCTAGTTGAAAATTTGATTGCATCGGCAAAATCTGAACTTGAAATGAGTGGCGTGCCACCTTACTCTGAAAACGAGAAGGGGTACGCTCTTTATTGTATAGCTGTTAAATACATTATTTCTCGTGATTTTGAAACACGTGGTTATATTGAAAGTAACTCTTACAATAAACAATTTAACGAAAAAGCTTTGCAAAGTATGATATTAAAGCTGAAACAATGGTAAGGGGGTGTTGTCTTGAAATTTAATGAATTTAAGGATCAAGTTGAATTCTTTAATCAAGAGTCTAGCGGTCCAGAAGCTTTTGATTTAGGCGAATCATCTTTTTATAAAGCGAGATGTTTAGTTTATGCCCCAACAGAGAAAGACTATCGGCTAGGTAACTTAGATTTATCAAATAAAGTTGTAACTATTATTTTGAGACAACCGCCAAAAGTCTTAAATATTCAAACAGCTGATTTTTTAGAGTTGAGAACAGGTATATATAAAGGTGAAAGGTTTAATATAAAGCATGTAAGTATGACATCTGATAACTATCTAAAAATTGTAGGTGAAGTAGAATGGCATCAAGAATGAAAATAAGTGGTGAACAAACTGGTATTTTCTTTAATGAAAGAGAAGTCTATAAGGAA
Source organism: Staphylococcus muscae (assembly GCF_003019275.1). Classification (NCBI taxonomy): domain Bacteria; kingdom Bacillati; phylum Bacillota; class Bacilli; order Caryophanales; family Staphylococcaceae; genus Staphylococcus; species Staphylococcus muscae. The sequence goes on from NZ_CP027848.1 coordinate 1,963,253, forward strand.
CTCGAAAAAAGAATTGGCATCAATAGAATACGTAAAATTTATGACTTAGCTTTAGAAGAAGCAGGCAAAATTATTTATGATGCCGTCAAACAAAATATCCGCCATTTCAGAAACACTGGTGCTGAATATGACGAAGTTAAACTGTCAAAGCCTTCATGGGTAGATGGGACGAGATCAATTTATGTATACTGGGAAGGGCCAAAAGATCGTTATAGAATAGTTCATTTAAACGAAAAAGGTTATCATGCTGTAAATGGTAAGTTTATTCGTCCGAAAGGTTTAGGTGCTATTGAAAGAGCATTACGCTCTGCTAAAGAGAGTTACTATAAAAAAATTCAACAAGAAATGGAAAAACACATATGATTGATATTTTAACGCATGTGTACAATTTATTAACGGCTGACGAAAGATTCTCTCAAAAGATCAATTCAGCAAACATAAAGTTTAATAGGACTCCCGATGCTCAAAATATTCAACAACCCACAATTGTTATTGATGACTATGATGATCCACTTCCAGAAAGTCATTCAGATGGTGATAGAATCGCTTATAATTATGCTTTTCAAATCGACGTATATGTTAATGTTTCTAAAAAATACAATGCAAGACTGTTAAGAAATGAAATTTCAGCTTTAATTAGCGAAATACTATGGAATAAAGACAAAATAAAATTAGTTAGTAACTTAGGTAATGACTTTAATCCACAATTCAGCCTATATCGTTCTACGAAACGGTATGAGGCTATTTTTTATGACCAAAATTATTAGGAGGAATTTAAATGGTAAAATATGCTAAAACACCAAAAGCTTATATTAATATCAAAGATTTAGGATTTGCTTTATTAAAACAAGATGAACCAGATGGCACAATTAAATACGAAAAAATCACACAAACACGTGGTTTACAAGAAATTTCAGTAGAAACTGGTGGAGAAATTCAAAATGCTTATGCAGACGGATCTATTATTGAATCTGGTAATACAGATGGTGAAGGCAAAATCTCAATGACAATGCATGCGTTTCCTAAAGAAATTCGTGAGCTAATCTTTAATGAAATTTATGACGAAAAAGGTATTTATGACGAGAAACAAGGTAAGCAAAACAACTATGTTGCTGTTTGGTTCAAACGTGAACGTCGAGACGGTACTTTTCAACGTGTTGGTTTAACAAAAGTTATGTTCTCTGATCCAGAAATTGAAGGTAAATCAGCAGAAGAAAACTGGGACTTCAGTTCAGAAGAGACTGAAGGCGTTGCAATGCACCGTATTGCCGATGGTAAACGTAAAGTTATGTTTGATTCAGCATTAGATGGGGCTGATGAGACTGAATTCTTTAAGCGTTTATTAGGTAACGAAAATGGATTAGATCAAGTTGATACAGTATCAGAAGTTTCAAGTGAAGGTTAATAATTAGAGATTCAGGCGACTTTAATCGGTCGCCTATTTTTGTATACAAAAATAACATTCGGCCGTAAGGAGTGATCACATGGCAAAATTTAAAGTTTTAAAAACAAATAGGGATAAAGCGACTCGAGAGCTTTTTAAAAAAGATGAAACAATCACAAAATCAGTCAAATACATTAATGAACATGAACGAAAACTTAAAGAAGCGGGTTATGAACTGCCGTTTTTTGAGAGATTAGATAAAAAAGGAGAGTAATTTAAATGACTAGTAAATTAAAACGTAATTACATTCAATTGGTAGAAAATCCTAATGCGGAAGAAATCAAATTAGAAACTTTCTTAACACCACATTTTATTCCTTTAGATGTTTTGTATGGTGCTATTGACGTTATGTCAGAACTTGAACAAGTTGAAACAGGAGAAAAAGAAATGTCTTTTAAAGAACAGTTAGACAAACTGATTGATGTAGTTGTAAAGATTTATGGTAAGCAACTAACTAAAAAAGACATCAAAACACGATTACATGCACCTGACGCTTTAGACACATTACGCAAGCAGGTTGAATTTATTGCAAATGGCCAACAAGACGAAGAAACAAAAAAGTTTATTCAGAGCATCAGCTAAAGCAGATTAAACAAGAAGATTTAACATATCAAGGTATGTTGAAAAACTTAGATATTGTTGTAAGAGATTTAATTAAGGAAGGCAAAGACGTAAACGACGTCTTAAAAATGCCGTTTTATTATGTGCTACAAATCCTCAATGAACGATACACAAACAAAGTCATTTCTGATGATAAAGCTGATGCAATATTAAGTGCACTTTAAGGAGCGTATCGCTCCTTTATTTTTATGTGAAAGGAGGTTGCTATTAAATGGCTAATAATATTCGTGGTTTTTCTATCTTAATGGATATGCAAGACGTTGGTGTGGAAAGAACATTAAATCAAATTAAATCTCAATTCAGAACTTTAAGCACGGAAATGAGACGATCATCTAATGACTTTAAACACACAGAAAAATCTATGGTTAGTCTTAAACAACGATCTAAAGAACTAACTAAAGGTATTCAGGTTGCTGAAAACTCTATGGAGAATATAGCTGCACAGTTAAATAGAATGTCTAAAGAAGAACAAAGAACAAGCGTCCATGCTGAAAAGTTGCGTACAGAATACAGTAAACAACATAGAGCATTAAACATGTATAAGCGCCAACTGACAGAAACTGATAAAGAGATGCGTAGATTCAGTGGTAGTACAAAATACACAGTCTTTTCATTAGACAAGATAAACGATGTATTGGGAACAGTACGCAGGCAATTAAACATTGCTAATATGACTTTTGAAAAAGGCGAAAAGTCTACAAAAAGTTATAACAACTATTTAAAGCAATTAGATATTGTTATGGATAAGCACAAGCGAACGATTCAAAGTTTAGAAGCCAGATATAAGATGGTTTCTAAACAACAAGGTGCTAATTCTAAAAGTGCATTGGAATTAAAAGAGAAGATACTTCAAGAAAAACAATCATTAAGTGTGTTAGAGAATCAATATAAACAGACAACAGCCGAGTCAAAACGTTTTGCTATGGAACAAAGTACAATGACTAAATCCATGAATCAAATCAGAGAACAGATAAAGTCTGTCACAAATGCATTAAAAATTAGTGCTTCTAATTTTAAAATGAGCGGACAAACTGCAGAGGCTTATAAAGCTCGTATTTCTGAACTGAATAATGGTATGAAGCAACAACAGTTGATTGTGCAAAATTTAAGCAGACAATATGAGTATGCTAAAAATCAATATGGTTCGACTAGTAGAGAAGCCCAAGAGTTAAACTTAAAACTAACTGAAGAACGTGTGAAGTTAAAAAGTTTAAGTGGGCAATTAAAAGAGACTACTCACGAACATAATCGATTGCAAATGGAACAAAAACAAGGCATTTCAACAATGTCTGAAATACGCGCTAAAATGCAAAGTTTTAACGATGTATTATCACTTTCCCGTAGCAACTTATCACGTGCAGGAGAAAGTGTGAGAGCATACAAATCGCATTTATCAACATTAAATAGTGGTATGACACAACAAAAAACTGTGTTGCATGAATTAAAAACACAGTATGATTTCGTTGCGAGAGCGCAAGGCAAAAATAGTCAAGAAGCACGTGAACTTGCTAGTGCTATCTCACAACAAAAAATCAAGATGAACGAGCTTGAGTCTGAAATCAAACAGACAAGCGCAGAATATAAAAGACTTACAGTTGAACAACAAAGAGCACAAAGACTAAGCGTTACTGCATTTGGTCGTGGTATTCAATCAGTTAATAAATACAATGATTCTATCCGTAACGCTACTAGCACAATGCACGCAATGGGTTCTGGAGCATTTATATACATGACATTACCTGTTGTTGCTGCAATGGGTGGAGCAATCAAATCGTCTATTGAGTGGGAACAAGCATTAGCTGGCGTAGCAAAAACTACGAATCTATCAGGCAAAGAATTGAATAAGATGGGGCAAGAAATTACTGACATGAGTAATACATTGCCATTTGCTGCATCTGAAGTAGCTGGAGTCGCTGAAGCAGCAGGACAACTTGGAGTAAAGAAAAAGGATATCACAGCATTCACTAAGACAATGCTTGATTTAGGTGTAGCAACCAATCTGACATCAGAAGAAGCAGCAACAGAATTTGCAAGGTTTGCTAATGCTGCAAAAATGCCTATTAAAGATGTAGATCGATTAGGTAGTGCGGTAACTGCACTTGGTAACTCTACTGCAACAACAGAAAAAGAAATTGTGGAAATGGCTCAACGGTTGGCAGGTGCAGGGCACCAAGCAGGTTTCAGTGCTGATCAAATTGTTAGTATTACAGCTGCAATGTCATCTTTAGGTATTGAATCTGAATCCGGCGGTTCAGCAATGACTCAAATTTTTAATAAGATGACAAGGGCTGTGACGGATGGTGGCGAAGTATTAGAAAGTTTTGCTCGAACTTCTGGTGTGAGTGCCGAGCAATTTGCTCAAACATGGGAAAATAACCCTTCTAAAGCGTTGTCAATGTTCATCAAAGGTTTGTCAAACACTGAAGGTGGCGCTAAAGGCGTATTAAAAGCACTTGATGAAGTAGGCATTAAAGGAATCCGTGAAGCAGATGTAATTCGTCGTTTAGCTAATAACCATAAAGTTTTGGATGAAGCTTTAAAAACTGGTGCAGACGGTTGGAAAAAGAATACAGCTTTAACTGATGAAGCATCGGTGCGTTATGAAACGATGGGTTCTAAGTTAAAAATCTTGAAAAATACATTTGTTAACTTCTTAAGAACAATCGGAGATGCTTTTGCACCAGTTATCACTAAACTAGCAGATGCTTTTACAGCCTTATTTACACACCTTCAAAGTACAAGTAGCGCTACAAAAATTGCTATCACTGTATTTGCATTAATGACTGCTGCTATTCCACCATTACTCATTGGTGCAGGTCTATTAGGCGGGGCTATTACAAACATAGCAGGTGCAGTCAAAGTGTTGAATGGTACAAAAGGTGGTGCTGCATTCTTTGAATTATTCAATGGTGGTATTAAATCAGCGCTTCCAAAGATAGGACAGATGATTACCAAAATACCATTAATAGGTGGTGCAATGGGTAGTTTAGCAGGTCCTATTGGTATTGCTATCGCAGCTATCGTAGCAATTGGTACTGCATTTGTCATTGCCTACAAAAAATCAGAAACATTTAGAAATATTGTACATGCTATTATTGATCCAGTAGTTGCAGCGTTTAAAAACTTATGGAATGTTGCAAAGCTAGTATTTAATGCACTGAAAAGTTTATTCTCAGGTAATACATTACCAGCAGTTGATATCTTATCTAAATTTTTACCTAAAGAAACGGCTGTAAAGATAATTTCAGTATTTATGCAAATGAGAGACACCGTTATAAACGCTTTTAGAGAAGTTGGTCGTTTTGGAACTGAAATAGGTAAGAAATTAGCCTTATTCTGGAAAGAGAATGGAAAAGATATACTTGCAGCACTTGATAATATAAAAAATGCAATTATTTTTGTATTTAATGGTATTAAAGGCTTTTTATGGCCAATCATACAAGGTCTTGGCAGATTATTCAAAACTATTTTTATGGGTGTGATTGTGCCCGCAGTAAAAATTGGTATGAAGGCTATTTGGTCTGTTATGAAGTTTTTATGGCCACTCATTAAAACATTAATTGTGGATACTTGGAATAACATTAAAGGCATTATCAAAGGCGCTTTAGATGTCATTCTTGGAATTGTAAAAATCTTTAGCGGAATTTTTACAGGAAACTGGCAATTAATTTGGTCGGGAATTAAACAAGTTGCGAGTGGCGCATTAAAGTTTTTATGGAATCTCATTCAACTTTGGTTGATTGGTAAAATCTTAAAAGTTGCAAAATTCTTTGGTGCATTATTAATTGGAGCAATAAAAAATGCATTTAATACGATAAGAAACGTAATCAATACTGTACTAAAATTTGTTTGGAATATTATTAAAACAATATTCAGTCGAATTCTGTCATTTTCAAAGTCAATTTTTAATGGACTTTCAAAATTTATACGTTATATATTTGTGAGTATTAGAAATAGTGTAACTGGAACTGTAAAATCATTATGGTACAACATAAAGAAAGTCTGGAATTTATTGAATCGTGGAAGCCGTTCAATCTTCCAATCTTTGAAAAATTTTCTTGTGAGAATTTGGAATAACATAAAGCATAATGTATCACGAATTGCCTACAACCTTTGGTCTAGCGTAAGACGTACATTTAACCATTTACTCTCGGGAACACGTTCAATTTTCAATCGAGTGAAATCATCAATGGTAAATGTTTGGCATAGTATTAGGCGTTCTGTCACTGGAATCGCTTCAAAATTATGGGGAAGTGTACGCAGAATATTTAATAATATGGCAAATGGACTCAAATCCATCATTGGACGAATTAAAAGCCATATCACTGGTATGGTTAAGGCTATAAAAAAAGGATTGAACGGACTTATTAAAGGTCTTAACTGGGTAGGTTCAAAGTTAGGACTTCCAGCTATACCTAAACTTTCAACAGGAACTCAAAAGATTAACAGACAAATCACTACAACATCAGATGGTCGTCTTAAACAAGGTACAATGGCTATTGTTGGTGATAAAGGACCAGGAAATGGCAAAGGTAAAGATGGCCGACGTGAATTAATTCAATATCCTAATGGAAAAACTGCGCTAACACCTGCAAATGACACAACTACTTGGTTGCCTAAAGGCTCTCGAGTTATAAGTGGCGGAGCACGTCAGAAAATGTTAGCAACAGGAACGTTACCACATTTTAGCGTTGGTACATGGTTGAAAAATGCTTCTGGTTGGGTTGGCAATAAAGTAAAAGGCGCAGGAGAATGGCTAACTGATAGAATTGGCGATGTAATGGATTACATGGATAACCCAACAAAACTATTCAACAAGTTATTATCTAACTTAGGTATTAATTTCGAATCTATTACTCGTGGTATGGGTATTGTAGGTCAAATCACACGTGCAGCATTTAATAAAATCAAACAAGGTGCCATTGACTGGTTAAAAGATGGCTTTGATTCATTAGGTGGAGAATTAGTGGGTGGAATTTTAGACCCAGATAAAATCAACTACCACTATGGACACACTGCTGCATATACTGCTGCGACAGGACGTCCTTTCCATGAAGGAGTCGATTTCCCATTCGTCTATCAAACTGTACGGACACCAATGGGTGGAAGATTAACTCGTATGCCTTTTATGGATGGTGGTTACGGAAATTATGTAAAAATCACTAGCGGTGCTATTGACATGTTATTTGCCCACCTTAAAAACTTTAGTAAATCTCCACCATCTGGTTCAACTGTTAAACCTGGAGACGTCGTAGGTCTTACTGGAAATACAGGCTTTAGTACAGGTCCGCATCTTCATTTTGAAATGAGAAGAAACGGACGTCATTTTGACCCAGAACCTTATTTGAGAAAGGCTAAAGCAAATGGGAAACTGGCTGTCTCTGGTGGTAAAGGCGGTGCTTCTGGTAGATGGAGTGGCAATATCAGACAAGCTTTGAAGTTGGCAGGTTTACCTACCACAGGTGCTTACGTCAGTGCTTGGGCTAAACAAATTCAAACCGAATCAGGTGGTAATCCTAGAGCTTTAGGTGGTACTGACGGTTTGGCAGATGGTGCGGCTAAAGGTTTGGTACAGGTTAAACCAGGAACGTTTAATGCTTTTAAACTTCCAGGTCATGGTAATATTTGGAACGGCCTTGATAACTTAATCGCAGGTATGCGTTACGCTAAGGTAAGATACGGTAGATCTGGAATGTTAGGTGTTATCGGTCATGGACACGGCTATGCCACAGGCGGTCTAGTTCACAATGGCTTGTACCGTTTAGGAGAAGAAGGATATCCTGAATGGGTTATTCCTACTGATCCTGCACGTGCAAGTGATGCGGCTAAGTTGTTGGCGTTGGCTAGCAAAGATATTAGCAAAAATAAACGTCCTAAAAACTTTAGTAATAGTGCAATTGGTAGTAACAGCGACACTAGCAAGCTCGAAAGTAAGCTAGACGTTATGATAGCACTACTTACTAAATTAGTAGGTTCTAACGAAGATATAGCCGACAAAGATTATACACCAGTTATCGATAACTTTAGCCTTGCAGACTTTATCAATTCAACCATTGATAAACGTGAACGCACTAATGCAAGAAAGAATAAATTTAAAAGTGGGGGTGCTTTAATTTAATGAATGATACTATCAAAGTTAATGACAAAGCGCTGTCTTGGCTTTATGTTCAAAGGGGGTTTCAAATACCCTCTTTTAATTTTGAAATTGAAACAGAAAAAGTGGAAGGGCGAGCAGGTTCAGTATTTAAAAGACGTCAACTTTCTGAATATCGTTTTGAGATACCTTTAGTTGTGCATAACGATAAATTATCAGCAGAAGGGATTAAAACGCATGATGATATTAACAATGCACTAGCTAAATTTTTTGATTACAACGAAGCGGTTAAGTTGCAATTTAAGTCTAAAAATTGGTATTGGAACGCACGATTTGAAGGGCCTTTTGAAATCAACAACAAGACAGAAAACAACATCAATGTTGTAAACGTTAAGGTTGTTTTAACAGATCCCTACAAATATTCCGCAACTGGTAATACCAATACAGCAATCGGTGATGCAGTATCTGTTGTGAATTTAGGTACTGCACCAACACCAATTACCGTCGAAGCTAGAGCATTAAAAGATAGCACGAACTTTATGATTGCTAATGGGGATAAAGATTATTTTATGATTGGTAAATCGGAAGATGCTAACAAAACAACGAAAGACGTAGCACCATTTTTGTTTGATGATGAATTTAGCCGAGTCGGTCTTAGCAACTGGGCATATATGCCTGATGACACTAGTTTTGGAAGATATTTGGACGGTGGAGATGCGATGGGCGGTAGATTTCAACTTGATGCAGATGGAGATAGTATTTTTCCGAAAGACTGGGGGAAAAATACAAAAACTGACTGGCATGGTGCTGCAATTTACAAATCACTAAGCAAATCTGTTCGAGATTTTAGAGTACGATTTAAAGTTGGAGCTCGTCATGATTGGGGTGTTGGAACTGGTAAATCAGTTGCGTACTTAGTAGATGAGAATGGAAGGCTTATGTTTAGTGTTTCATATGTAAATTCAAGTGTTACAAGCAACAGTACACAAATTGTGGTGTACGCTTATGATGAACATGAAAGCCCGAGAAAAATCTATTCTCGTAGTATTCCCCATCGAGCGAAAAACATGCCACATATCCACGCTTTTATCTTTTTAGAAAGACAAGGTAAAAATATAAAAATCACTAATTATTTTTACGATAAAAAGAATGATAGAGATCGTCTAAAACCTATTTTTAAAGATGAAAAAGTAGTAGTTGATGGTGGCGGTTTATATCAGCGTGGGCTTAGAATTTGCAGAATGTATATTGGTAAATCAAGTAGATATCCAAAACATCTTCACACGTATATTATGGGCTTTAGTGTTCAAGAGCTGTTGCCAGAACAAGATAATATTGTGCCGATTGTAATTAGGCGTGGGGATGATATTGTGATTGATACAGCTAAAAAGCTGGTAACTGTAAATGATGAAAATGCACTACATCTAAAAGATTTTGGCTCTAACTATTTTAATATTGATACAGGTACATCTGAACTAGTAATATATCCACCGAATACATTTGACACAACAGTTAAATGGCAAGACAGATTTTTGTAGAAAGGAGGTTATAAATTGATTCATATTTTGAATTACAGCGGTCAGATTATTGATTTTTTTAGTCAAGATGACAATACAATCATTAAAGCGATGTATAGTCGTACTTCTGAAACTGAAACATTAAATTTAATCGCATTAAGCAGTAAAGCTGAAAATTTTAAAGAACGTAATCGTATTTTGATTCAGGATCAGAACGATAACTATCGTGAATTTATTGTGGATCATGTAGAAGATAGTGGGCAGTATATTGAAGTTGAATGTACTGCTTCATATTTAGTTGATATTAGTACTTCTAAGCCTATTCCAGTAGGCAAATTTGAGAAAATGACAGTTAATCACAAACTATCAGAGACGTTACGTGACAGTGGCTGGACGGTCGGTGATTGTGATTATGCTGGCGTTAAAACAAATAGTTGGACGTCAGTTAGAACGCCATTAGAGATGATTAGTCAGCTTGAGACAGCACATGATGTAGTAGCCGATTATCAGATTGTTATAGACGGTTATGAAGTGGTTGAACGTTTAGTTAATATGCGTAAGCCTACACCTTTGTTTAAGGGTAAAGAAATCGAATATGGTAAGGATTTATTAAGTATGAAGCGCACTGTTGACTTTTCAGAAGTTAAGACTGCGCTTTTTGCTTTTGGCCCAGAAAATGAAAATGGTGAGCGTATTAGTTTAGTTGTTTATGATGACGAGGCGCAAGAGCAATTAGGCTTGCCACAGCGCTACATTTGGGGCTTATATGAACCTGAAACAGAAGATAATGAAATGACGCAGAAGCGGTTAGAAACACTTGCTAGAACCGAACTGAACAAGCATAAGACGGCTGCTATATCCTATGAAGTAAGCACAGTCAATTTGGAACAAGAGTATGCACATGAGATTATTCGTTTTGGTGACATTGTCAGAATTAAAAATTCAGATTTTACACCTAGCATTTATGCAGAAAGTGAAGTGATTGGATTTGACTACGACCTAATCAGTGGTGATTGTACGTATCAATTTGGCAAAATTGTAGAATTTAGAGAAAGTGATTTGCGTCGTTATTTTGAAAGTAAGCTGGGTTATATTCGACAAAAGTTGAATGATAATCTGACGAACGTAAATACAATTGTGCGTGATAGTTTAGATTCTGAATTGCAGTATTTTGAACGTAAAATTTTTAAAGGAGAAACAGCACCTGAGAATCCAGTAAATGACACGATGTGGCTTGACACAAGCAATCCTAACGTAGCTGTCCTGCGCCGTTATTTTAACGGAGAATGGCATAATGCCACTGCTGAAAAAGCAAGTGATGTAGGTGCTGTGACACGTGAGCAAGCGTTATATAGCGAACTAACAAACGCATTTACCAATCTAAGTATTCAGCATGCAAAATTGCTTAAAGAAGTTTTAGGGGTGCTTAATTCGGAATTTTTTGTGAGTACGACTTTGAAAGCAAATGTGCAAAATAATTTAGATGCGACTATCAGTGTCTACAACAAAATCAAAACAAGTTTAGATAGCATGACTTCTGAAACTGCGACAATTGGTAAATTGATCGATACGCAGGCGTTCTTCTTAGAATATCGTGAGAAGTTGCAAGCTTTATATACATCAGTTGAAACTGCTAAACGTGCGATTAATGCTCGCTTTAAACTATTGCAATCGCAATACACTGATGCAAAGTTTAATGATGCTATGAGCAAGGTAGCTTCTGCAATACCTGGTGGCAAATGGGATGCTGCTAACCAAATGCTCACATCCGAAGTGCCAAACGAAGCTAGAATAAACGAGATTGTAGCTGCAATTACAGAAAGTGCAGTTGAAAGTTTGTACAGTTCAGTAAATGAAGTGGGGGAAAGGCTTAATACTGTAAACGGTGATTTAATCGAAAGGATAAATAATGAAAGATTAAATGCTAGACAGTATGTTGACACAACAAATTTAAACTTGCGAGATGAAGTGAACAACACTTTTAAAATGGCTAAGGATGAGCTATCTAATTCTATAAACGCTGTAAAAGAAGACGTTGTGAATAATGTAACAGAGCCACTTAAAATACGCATGACAACGGCTGAAAGTGGGCTACAACAACTACAAGATAGTTTGTTGTTAACAGCTACAAAAACAGAAGTAAATAGTATGTTAACTGATCAACTGACGCCACTTAGAACTGATGTAAATAATCAAAAGGCGCAGTTAAAAGTTATGTCAGATTCTATTGATTTAAAAGTCAGTAAATCTGACTATACAACGGATAAAGATGGCATTGTACAACGACTTGACAATGCAGATTCAGCACGTCAACAATTAGCCAATCAAATCAGTGAGCGTGTGACGTTGACGCAGTTTAATAACGAGATTGCCGCTACCAAACAATATACGGATGACTTAAAAAGCGAACATGAAAAAGTACTTTCTGAGTACGAATCACTTATAAGTCAAAATGGTAAAGAGATTAACGCACGAACAAAGTCTGAAGAATTTAATGCTACTCGAAAGACTTTGTCTCGTGTTGTTTCTGAGTTGGCAGTAAACACAACTGGTTTGTCACTTACCCATGATGAAAATGGGGTTATCCAGTCCTTTATCGTTGGTCCAGATGGTGTAGGTATTAACAGTACAAAGGTGACTATTAATGAAGGGGATGTGACAGTAGAAAACGGGCGTACAACGATTAAAGATGCATACATCAATAAATTATTTGCAAACAGTGCGTTTATTTCAAAATTGCAAGCGCTCGATATTACAGCCCAAAGACTGCGTGCAAAAGATAAAACTACGACGGTAACTGTGGAAGGCGGCGAGATGACAATCGCTAAGTCGAATGGTGAAAAAATGGTTATCAATAACGCAGGATTGCGCAGCTATACTTCAACAGGAGACCTTCGCTTTAGATTAGAAGACGACTTTGTCACAGCAGGTGCTCTAGGCACCCGTAATGAAAACGTTTATTTAGCAAGTGACCGAGAAGTTAGATCTGTTCATTACTCTTCCATACCAGGAACGGGTAGTGTCCATGACTATGCTTATACACCTGTTAGAGCTTCACAGTTTTATGGTAACCGTTTATCAGTCAATCACGGTGTTGCAGGTGTGAGCAATTTATATTTATCGCCAACAAGCGGTGGGGAAGTACGTGTGACACACTTTGATTCGGTCGAGATTTATAGACCTATCAGAGCATCAGAAGTTTTTGGTAATAGATTATCTGTTAATGCAAATCATGGTGTAGGTAAAAATCTTTATTTATCACCTATCGGAGATGGTGAAGTAGTAGTCTCAACACCGAATTCAACAAATGATTACCGAACAATTAGATGTAGAAGTTTATCTGTTCAAAGTGGTGCAGCGATTCGGAATAACGCAGCAGGTAATATGTATATTGGCGTTGGTGGCTATGAACTGATTGTTACTAACAATAATTTTGGTAATAATGGGAATCCTACTTATCAAAACGTACGGGCTAGAGATTTCATTAAGGCATCTTCTGAACGTTTTAAAGAAGATATTAGCGTATGGAACTATAAAGTTTTGGATGTTATTAAAAATGATGTCCAGATTTATCAATACAAATACAAAAATGATGATTCTGGACTTTATCAAAGGGGGCTTGTGCTTGAACGTGAAACACCTGTTGAGTTTAAGTCAGGCGATGGAATAAATAGTTATGAACTTCAGACTTGGACGTTAAAGGCTGTTCAAGAATTAGCACATGAAAATGATATTTTAAAAGAGAGATTAAAAAGGATGGAGATGAAAATTTATGGAACGTAATTTAGAAAAAGAAATCTTGTATTTACAAGAAGAATTGAAAGTATCGAAGTCTAATGAAGCCATGTTGAGAGCTATGCTAGATGATGCATATGAAAAAATTGAAAATTTGACAAATGGTAGAAACGAACCTGCTCACTCTGAGTAAGGTTCTTTTTTATAAAAAAATTAGGAGGATTTTTATTATGGAAAAATTTACAGAGTACTATTTAGTGGAAGTGAATGAGCGTGGAGACAATACACCTTTGATTAAAAGTTATGAAGGGAATGGGTTTACACGTGGTATCAGTCCAGATTCAGCTTTTAAATTCCAAAATGAAGAAGACGTAAAGCAAGCATGTCATTTTCAAAATATGCTAGCCAAAATCTTTCGAAACAAAACAGTCACTTATTATGTAAAACAGGAAGTTGAACGTACTAAATTTGATGAATCTGGTGAGCCTTACGTCAAACCTAAAGTTGACCATGAAGTTGAAGGAGTTAACGAATAATGTTGGGAGCGGTCATAGTGAGCTTTGTAGAGAGCGAAGCATTCAGAACCTTTTTTTATGCAGGGGAGATTAAACTATTGTACTTTTTGATGATATTGATGTGCTTAGATATCATCACAGGGCTTTCAAAAGCAATTAAAAATAAAAAATTGTGGAGCCGTAAGTCATTGTTTGGTTATGCACGGAAACTATTGATTTTTTGCATAATTGTGTTGGCAAATATCATCGATCAAATTTTAGGAACTAATGGCGGAATTGTAGTAGTGACTATCTTTTTCTATATAGCAAACGAAGGTCTTTCGATTGTAGAAAATTGTGCCGAAATGGGTGTACTTGTGCCACCTGAGATTTCAGACAAGTTAGCCGTCATAAAAAATGAAAAAGGTACTTCTGTCACAACTGAAATTAAGGAAGAATTTTCAAGTAAGCACTCTCGTGAACTTGAAGGAGATACAGCAGAAGTGAATATCAAAATCGAGAAAAAGGACTGACTTATGTCGGTTCTTTTTTCATATTTAATTGGAGGGAAAGCAATGAATCATTTAAATGAAACAGAACAACTTGAAGGAATTGGAAAAGTTTCAAAAGAAGAAATTGAAAAAATCGAATTAGAAAATCATAAAAAAGATGAATTTGTTGGCTTACAAGCTGATATTAAGGAGAGCTCATTATGGGATACAAAATAGTAAATATGTGGACACCATCTTATCTTTATCCTTACAAAGCACCTTACTATATGCAACCGACTAAGTTAGCTATTCATAACACAGGCAACACGGCATCAGCACGTAATGAAGTGGCTTATATGAATAGTAATCGTAACTATGTATCTTACCACGTAGCAGTGGACGACAAAGAAGTAGTTCAGGCTATTCCGTTCAATCGTAACGCATTCCACACAGGTGACGGTATTGGCTTATCATCTGGGAACCGTACAGCAATCGGAATTGAAATTTGCTATTCTATGGATAACGGTTATAGTGGTGCAAAATCTGAACGCTATAAAAAAGCAGAAGATAACGCAGCATTATATGCAGCACATGTACTACACCAGTATGGCTGGGGTATTGATCGTATGTACCAACACTATTGGTTCAGTGGTAAAGATTGTCCGCACAAAATTCGTGCAACAGGTACATGGGCAGAATTTGAAAATAAAGTAAATAACTACTTGAAACAAATCAAAGCAGGCAAAACACCTACAAAGCCAAAAGCAAAGTCTAAAACTTCTAAAGTGGCAGAATGGAAACGTAACAAATATGGCACGTTGTGGAAAGATGAGAAATACACATTTACTGCTAATGCTGACATTTACGCACGATTAGAAGGCCCTTTCAGAAGCTGTCCGTTCGGTTATACCTTTAAGAAAGGCTCATCAAAACAATATGATGAGTTATTGTTACAAGACGGTCATGTTTGGATTGGTTTTAATCATAATGGTAAGCGATACTATTTACCTATACGTACATGGGACGCTAAAACTGGAGCAGTCGGTAAACTATGGGGGACAATTAAATAGAAAGCATAATTTAAGGGTAGCCGTTGAGCTACCCTCTTTTTTTATATCTCAAAATCATCAACGTCTACTGTTTTAGCTATATCATCCCCGAATAAGACGATGAAAATGAATGAAGTGAAAATTTTAAAAGTAGAACAAGGGAACGAGTTCTACAACCCAGAAAAATCTCAAAACGGTGGAGGTTATGATCAACCGATTATAACCTTTGAATACAAGGGTATTCAAGGTGTGTACGAAGACACTAGTTGCGGTGACTTCGGCACACGAGAATCCGTTGAATGGGACGGGAAATATGCTCAATGGGGCTCTATGATTGAAGAAGAGAACCATTATAGCGAAATCCCTGAAACGGATTTACAAGCCATTCTCAATGGTTTGTAAGTTGACAAGTCATAACAAAACCCCACTCATTAATTTGGGTGGGGTTAAATAATGGAAGAAAGTGTCAAGCACGTGTCAAATTAGTTAAGCTTTGTTAGGCTTAGTTACAAAGTTAAAATGCTATAACCTTTGATATTACTGGGTTTTACACTTTGTTACAAAGTATATCAAATCCCGCCGTCTCCACTATATAGCTTGCAACCCGCGTGGTTGTGGGCTTTTTATTTTTTTAGAGTGCACATATTGCCCCAATTTCATACGATATACGTATATTTAAAATACGTCTTCCGTTTATGATTCTTAAAATCACCACAAAAAGTGTACGAATAAAATGAAAAACAGTAAGAATGCTTTTTAAATTTTATGTATTATAAAATTTTGTTGTGAATTTCTATGAAAAGCCATCAATGATATATTAAAATAGAGTGATACATTGTATTGTTAGAAGTATGAATGAAGTTATTTAATAAAGAGGGCTGTTATGGATTATAAACTAAGGGTTTTGAATGGACATGTAAATATTCAGTCAAGTTTTGAACGCATCATTATTTATTATGTTCTGTCTGGGGAAGTGCGTATTAAACAGGGGAAAGAAATAAAAATGTACGCACAAGATGCATTCTTTTTTGTAAAACCATTTTCACCACCGATTATTTTAAATAGTGATGGAGAGGTTTTAGAGTTAATGATTGATAAAAGAAGCTTCAATCGATACTCATTATTAAATTCAGAAAAAATTTATCAAAAAGAGCACCATATCCAAGATATTGATGCTGCAATTAAAGGTGAAATACTGCATGTCATGAATGCACAATCTGAACCGACATTATTTAATTCAGATTTACATATGATACGTTTGATTAATTATATCGACTTAGCAGGTTATATCGATAATGTTGCCAATGTGAATAATGAATTGGTTATCAATGTGTTGCATTATGTGAATGCACATTATAAAAGTGAATTGTCAGTAAACAAAATTGCGGAACATTTTTATGTGAACACAAGTTACTTATCTAGAGTTTTTTCAGAAACATTAAATATATCTCTACTTAATTATATTCGTAAAATTAAAATGTATAGTATCGCTATTGATATTATTAGCTTAAAAACAGACCAGAATATTTGGCAAGATTATGGGTTTAAAACATATGAATCCTATTTGAAAAATTTTAAAAAGACGTTTGATTTAACACCTTCTGAATTTCTAAAAAACCCTCCATTTTAACTTTAACTATAAATTGGATAAGGAGGAATTTTATGAAGGAATGGATAAAAACTTTTTTCAGCACATTCATTGTCGGTGTTGGTTTGATATTAGTGGTGAAACTGATTGGCTATGTGCCACCTAATCCACGTATATTTAATGTAGTTGATCATCTCACCTTTACACATTTTTTGAAAACCGCATTTATGATAATTGGCTAATGATTGCATTTCTGTTTGCCTTACTCGTAACAGTATTAGATATGACTTCTGATAAAGTTAAAAATAAATAGTTTATAAAAAATGGGTATACTGATCTTAAGATGATCGGTATACCCGTTTTTTAAACTGTAATTATTCTACGACTTCTACGCTTAAAGCGACATCAACGTTTCCGTTAATTGCTTTTGAATAAGGGCAGAATTCATGTGCTTGTTGTAAAGATTTTTCTGCGTCTTCTTGACTCATATTTTTAACTTTTGCGTGGATATCTACTTCAAGTTTTGGACTTTCAGCTTCAGCATCGTCTACTAAACGAACTGTAATTGCCACAACCGGTTCTGCATTACGGAATTTGTTGCGTTTTAGAATTAGGTCGAACGCACCGTTGAAGCATGATGCGTAGCCTGCAGCAAATAATTGTTCAGGATTTGTTGAGTCTGTATCAGTATTATCTGGTGGTGTGATTTGTAAGTCTAAAGCTTTATCGTCAGTTTGAACAGTACCTTTACGGCCACCTGTGTTAGTTGCAGTTGTTTCATAAATAATTGACATAATTGATGCCTCCTTCAAATGTTCTTTCATTATACTATCGATCCAATGTGATTCAAATAATTTAGCTTTTCAAATTAGGAAATATACGATATAGTAATTTTATTCTGAAAAAACTGATAATTAAGGGTGATGTTATGAAGAAGATTAAAGTATTTGATGTCAGAGTGGATGAGCAAGCGGCGTTGAAACAATGGATTGATAACCATGAAGATGAAGTAGAAGTTGTATTAACAGAAGATAGTCTAGAAGGGGAACATCTTTCACAACTTGATGATGTTGATGGTATTACAATTTCTCAAACAACAACGTTTGATCCAAATCATTTCAAAGTACTTTCAGACAACGGTATTTATCATATTGCACAACGTTCTGCTGGATTTGATATGTATGATTTACCAGCAGCGAATGAAGCTGGCATAAAAATTTCTAACGTTCCAAGTTATTCACCACAATCCATTGCTGAGTTTGCTGTGACAAGAACATTGGCATTGGTACGCCATACCGATCGTATTGATAGAAATGTTGCTGTTCAAGACTTTACATGGGATTTAGATGTACAAGGTCGTACGATTGAGTCACTCAAAGTCGGTGTGCTTGGGACAGGACGTATCGGCAGTCGTGTTGCAAAGATTTTCAACGGTTTTGGAGCCAAAGTGTTTGCATATGACTTGGCACCGAATCCAGACCTTGAAAATGTTCTCACTTACGTTGATTCTCTGGAAGCGTTAGTGAAAGATATCGATGTATTGACGTTACATATTCCGGGTTCACCTGAGAATAAGTATGTCGTCAATGAGTCTGTGTTAAACCAAGCAAAGCAAGGATTACTCGTGATTAATACAGCGCGTGGGATTGTATTAGATACAGATGCGTTAATTCGCAAGTTAGATGATGGAACGGTCGCTGCAGCAGCACTTGATACGTATGAAAATGAAGGCCCTTATTTCAAAAATGACTGGACGAATCAACCTTTAGAAGATCCAGTATTAAGTCACTTGTTAGAGCGAGATGACGTATTAATCTCACCGCATGTCGCATTCTATACAGACGAAGCAGTACAAAACTTAGTTGATATCTCACTGGATGACGTATTATCATATATTAAGACTCAGACAGCAGATCATATTGTCAATCCATAGATAGAAAAGGTGAATGAAGTGAAATCTCAAATAGTTGCTAGTCTCATGCCAAAATCACAGCGATTAACGATACAAGATTTAGAAAGAGTCGCTGAAAATATGATGTATTTTCACATTTTAGAACTGCGCATTGATGCTATACCGGAGTGTGATGTTGAGACGGTTAGACAAATGATCATAGCACTCAAAGATATGGGTGGATCATTTCAAATACTTGTCACGTATCGTACTAAGTCTCAAGGTGGAGCGGGTAGCTTGGATGAGATAGCATATCAGCAATTGTTAATTGATTTGAGTGAGATTCCTCAAATTGATTGGATAGATGTAGAATGGACACCTGAAGTGAATCGCATGGAGGCTTGCCGTAAAATTTTGTCACACGGTGCAATGATTGTGGCTTCATATCATAATTTTAATGAAACACCATCTGTTGATGTGATGAAAAAAACATATTTTCATTTATCTCAAATGGGTGCAAGTCATTTGAAAATTGCAGTGATGCCACAAAGTAGAGAAGACGTTCTTCGTGTATTACAAGTTGTTGCAGAAGCGAGTGATGCACTCACACAATGGGTAACAGGCATCTCTATGTCTCATTTAGGACTCATTACGCGCACAGCACAATCTACCTTTGGCGGCTGTTTATCATTTGGCGCACTGGACGAAGCAGTTGCCCCCGGTCAAATCTCGGTAAAACAACTCTTTGAAACGGTTAAGCTATACGATTGATTAGTTGCTTAAAATTGCGTATAATTGATAATAATTATCAATAAATCTATAAGGGGTAGATAGAGATGGAACTTCAAGACGCTATAAAAAATCGTAGAAGTATCAAGAAGTTCAAACATGATATGCATATCGATGAAGCGGCAGTACACCAAGCAATTATCGATGCTGCAGATGCACCGAATCATGGTATGCGTGAACCGTGGCGTACAGTTTATGTTCCGAAGCATAAACTTGGTGAGATGAGTCGAGAAATTTCTCGTTATGCATTTCCTAGAGAACCTGAAAAGCAACAGAGTCATTATGATGCGGTGACGAACCTTGGTGGATTCGTCGCATTGATTATGAAGTGTGATGCACGTCAGCGTGAAGAAAATGAAAATTATCTTGCTGTTGGTGCATTTGCACAGAATTTATTATTGTTGCTTTATGAACAAGGTATTGGTACATGTTGGAAAACACCACAATATATTTTTAATCCAAAAGTGCGTCAATCATTCGGCGTTTTGCCTGATGAGCGTCTCGTAGGCTTCATCTATTTAACAGATCTCAAAGAAGAAGATAAGATGAAGAAGTGTGAAAGAAAAAATAGAGGTCTCATAACGAATTATATTTAAAAATAACGCATATGAAATGGATGTGTCCGTTTCATATGCGTTATTTTAATGCATCTATTTACCGAAGCTCTCAGCTAAAAATGACTCAACTTGTTCAGGTGATTTTGCGTTTGCAGAATGTAAGTGGTGAAGTTTCTCGCCGTTTTGGAAGATTAGGATACTTGGAATACCCATTACTTCATATTTTGTAGCAGCTTCTTCTACTTCATCACGATCCACAACGTACCATGTGTAGTCGTTATATTTTTCAACAATTGGATCAATCCACATATCCATTACTTTACAATCTGGACACCAGCCTGCCTCAAATTTAATGATGACTGGTTCCGCACTTTGGATGACTTCGTTGAATTGTGTCATATCTTTAATTGCTTGCATGAAAATGCCTCCTCTTATTCTTTCGTAACGTCATTATATCGAAATTGTAAGTGGAAGTCATTCAAATTGCAATGTGTATGTGACCGACATAAGTATGTTTTGTGCAATGTAGCTGAACAAAATTTTATAAAAAAGAGCAATATTTTTAAATGTTTGTTATATTTAAGTTATATGATTACTGGAGGTATGTATATGATCAAGTTTTATCAATATAAAAATTGTACAACATGCAAAAAAGCAGCTAAATTTTTAACGGAACAAGGTGTGAGCTTTGAACCGATTGATATTATTCAGCATAACCCAACAAAAGAAGAATTTGAAAATATTGTTGCATCAACAGGTATAGAAGTGAAAAAATTGTTCAATACGCACGGTGCAAAATATCGTGAATTAAACTTAAAAGATAAACTGGCAGATATGTCTGATGATGAAAAATTGACATTATTAGCAACAGACGGCATGCTCGTAAAACGCCCATTAGCTGTTTCTGGAGATAAAATTACAGTTGGATTCAAAGAAGAAACGTATCGTGATACGTGGCTTTAAGAAAATAGTTGATAGAAAGTCTGCAATGTGTCAGAATAAATATAACATTAACAATTGGAGGGGATTCAAGTGGCAGTGCCAAGTAATTTAAAGTATTCAAAAGAACATGAATGGGTAAAAGTAGAAGGTAATACAGCAATCATCGGTATTACAGACTTCGCACAAAATGAATTAGGCGATATCGTATTCGTTGAACTTCCTGAAGTTGACGATGAAGTATCAGAAGGCGATACATTCGGTAGCGTAGAATCTGTAAAAACAGTTTCTGAACTATACTCTCCTGTTTCAGGAAAAGTTGTTGAAGTGAATGAAAACTTAGAAGACGAGCCAGAAGCTGTCAACGAATCACCATACGAAAATGCATGGATGGTTAAAGTAGAATTATCAGACGAAAGTGAGTTAGATGCATTATTAGATGCAGCTGCTTACGAAGAAATGATCGGTGAATAATACGTAAAAATCTCGAGATGAAGCTGTGATTTGCAGTTTCATTTCGAGATTTTTTGTGCATGAAGCCGATATAGTAGCATATCTTTGTATAAGGTGCTACGCTCAACCTAGAATAATAAGGTAAAGGGTTGTACGAAATGACACAGAATGATGCACAAGATGAGATGTTAACAAAACATTTCGATAAAGAAATACATCTCATTTTCGGTTACACAACGATGTGTGGAACTTGTAAAGTGTCTGAACACATGTTGGACATTGTAAATGATATTTTGCAGTTACCAATGACAAAAATAAATTTAAATTATTACCCAGAATTTAATCAAGAAAATAAAATTATGTCAGTTCCTGTCTTGTTGATTATGCGCAAGAATCAAGAGATTGAGAGACTATATGCTTTTCAGTCGGTATCTTTTTTGTTGGAAAAAATAAAAAAAGTTATTGACGAATCTCGATTGCAATGGTAAGATTTAAACAATTCAATATTCAGAAAACTCTTATCCAGAGTGGTGGAGGGATGTGCCCTTTGAAGCCCGGCAACCGTCTAGTTATAGAAATGGTGCCAAGTCACATAAAGTTGTAAGCAACTTTTGAAGATGAGAGAAAGGTATTTTTAACACATTGCCTTCTCTTTCATTTAAAAAAGAGAAGGCAATTTTTATTTGGCGTAAGAGATGCTAGCACAAGGAGGAGCAATATGATTGAGCTGAAAAATATTGTAAAAAAATACGAGAGCAAATCCAAATCTGTCACGGCAGTCGACCACGTCAATCTTAACATTGACAAGGGGACGATTTATGGGATTATTGGATTCTCTGGGGCAGGTAAAAGTACGTTAGTAAGACTATTCAACTACTTGGAAACACCGACTTCGGGCGATGTCATCATTGGTGGTGACAATATCGGTCAACTGAGTAAACAAGCATTGCGTCAGAAAAGGCAAAAAGTGAGCATGATTTTCCAACATTTCAACCTGCTTTGGTCGAGAACTGTTTTGGAAAATATTAAATTCCCACTTGAAATTGCAGGTGTTCCGAAAGCTGAAGCAACTGAAAAAGCCAAGTCATTGGTTGCACGTGTTGGTTTAGCCGGTCGAGAACACGCATATCCATCAGAGTTATCAGGTGGACAAAAGCAACGTGTTGGGATTGCAAGAGCGCTTGCCAATGATCCAGAAGTATTGTTGTGTGATGAAGCGACAAGTGCGCTAGATCCACAAACAACGGATGAAATTTTAGATTTACTGTTGCAGTTAAAGAAAGAACAGAATCTTACAATCATCATCATCACACATGAGATGCACGTCATTCGTCGTGTCTGTGATGAAGTAGCTGTGATGGAAAACGGACGTGTCATTGAAGAAGGTAAAGTATCAGATGTATTTGAAAATCCACAACATCAAGTGACACGTCGTTTTGTACAAGAAGATTTACAGCCAGAGCAAGATTTTGAAGGCATCGTCAATACTTTGGAACTCGGTCAAAATGACAAAGTTGTCAAGTTAACATTCTCAGGTGAAAATACGACACAGCCTATCGTTTCATATATTGCTCGAAAACATAATGCCACTGTGAATATTTTGGAAGGCAATATCAAGCAAGCAAAATCGGGTGCAGCAGGATTTTTACTCCTACATATCCCGGCGATAGCACAGGAAGACTTTAATCATTTACAACATGATTTAGAGTTGCAAAACATTCTAGTTGAGGTGATTAAACATGGGTAAGAGTTTTAGCGAAATCTTGAATGAAATGATTACAATGCCAAATATTCGTTGGCCAGAGGTTTGGATTGCAACATACGAAACACTTTATATGACTGTAATTTCAACTGTATTTTCATTTGTTTTAGGTTTGATTCTAGGCGTTATTTTATTCTTAACATCTAAGAGTAAGTCGAAGGTTGGACGTGTTTTTTATAGCATCGTATCATTCTTTGTCAACTTATTCCGTGCTATTCCATTTATCATTTTAATCTTACTTTTAATTCCATTTACAAGCTTGATTCTCGGAACGATCAGTGGGCCAACAGGTGCATTACCAGCGTTAATCATCGGTGCGTCACCATTCTATGGTCGACTTGTTGAAATTGCACTGAAAGAAATTGACAAAGGTGTTATTGAAGCAGCACGTTCAATGGGTTCAAATACTTGGACAGTTATTTTGAAAGTATTAATTCCAGAATCATTACCCGCATTGATTTCAGGTATTACTGTAACAGCCATCGCATTGGTTGGTTCAACAGCGGTTGCCGGAGTTATCGGCGCAGGTGGATTAGGTAACTTAGCATACTTAACAGGATTCACACGTAACCAAAATGATGTCATTTTAGTTTCAACGATTTTAATCTTGATCATCGTTTTTGTAATTCAATTCTTAGGGGATTGGTTTACAAATAAAATAGATAAACGATAATTTACAAAAAGGAGCATATCATTATGAAAAGAATTTTATCCATTGCATTAGTTCTTGTTTTAGCAGTAGCACTTGTTGCATGTGGTAACAAAGAAGACAAAAATGATAAGAAAGTTGTTGTAGGTGCATCTCCAGCACCTCATGCAGAAATCCTTGAAGAAGCTAAACCATTATTAAAAGATAAAGGTTATGACTTAGAGGTAAAAGTAATCAATGACTACACAACACCTAACAAATTGTTAGATGCAGGTGAAATCGATGCAAATTTCTTCCAACATACACCATATTTAGAAACTGAAAAGAAAGACAAAAAATACAAAATTGAATCAGTAGGTAATGTTCACTTAGAACCAATGGCTGTCTATTCTCAAAAATATAAAAGCTTAAAAGACTTACCAGATGGCGCAGAAGTTTTCGT
Organism: Staphylococcus muscae; assembly: GCF_003019275.1. NCBI lineage: Bacteria > Bacillati > Bacillota > Bacilli > Caryophanales > Staphylococcaceae > Staphylococcus > Staphylococcus muscae. The sequence goes on from NZ_CP027848.1 coordinate 1,987,768, forward strand.
TTCTAACAACCCAGCTGAACAAGGTCGTTTCCTTAAATTCTTCGTGGATGAAGGATTAATCAAAATCAAAGATGGTGTTAAGATTCAAGACGCTACTTTTGATGACATTGTAGAAAACAAAAAAGACATTAAGTTCAACAACAAACAAGCGGCAGAATTCTTACCAAAAACTTACCAAAACAACGAAGGTGACGCGGTTATTATCAACTCTAACTACGCAATTGAGCAAAAGTTAAACCCGCAAAAAGACTCTATCGCAGTTGAAAACGGTAAAGACAATCCTTATGCAAACTTAATTGCAGTTCAAGAAGGACATAAGGATGATGAGAAAATCAAAGCATTAATTGAAGTTTTACAATCTAAAGACATCAAAGACTTTATCAACAAGAAATATGATGGTGCAGTAACTCCAGCAGAATAAGGTCACTTTGAGAATTAAATAACAAGATGGGAGCACGCTGTTGTCATGATAGCGTGACCCCGTCTTTTTTTAGCACTCATTTCATGTGGGATGAAGGAGAAAGGGGGATTTCAATGAGAAGATTAAGAATATTCACGCTATTATTATTTGCATTTGCTGTCATTTTAACAGCTTGTGGTCAACAAAAAGAGGCGTCAAAAGAAGATAAGAAAATTGTTGTTGCAGCATCTCCTGCGCCTCATGCAGAAATTCTCGAAGAAGCCAAAGCATTATTAAAAGATAAAGGTTATGATTTAGAAGTAAAAGTAATCAATGACTACACAACACCTAACAAATTGTTAGATGCAGGTGAAATCGATGCGAATTTCTTCCAACACACACCATACTTAGAGACCGAAAAGAAAAATAAAAAATATAAAATCGAATCAGCAGGTAATGTTCACTTAGAACCAATGGCTGTCTATTCAAAAAAACATAAAAGCTTAAAAGATTTACCAGATGGCGCAGAGGTTTTCGTTTCTAACAACCCATCTGAACAAGGTCGTTTCCTTAAATTTTTTGTAGATGAAGGTTTAATTAAAATTAAAGATGGCGTTAAAATTCAAGACGCAACTTTTGATGATATTGTAGAAAACAAAAAAGACATTAAATTCAACAACAAACAAGCTGGAGAGTTCTTAACAAAAACGTATCAAAATAATGAAGGTGATGCGGTAATCATTAACTCTAACTTTGCAATTGAGCAAAAATTAAACCCACAAAAAGATTCTATTGCAGTTGAAAACAGCAAAGACAATCCATATACAAACTTAATCGCAGTTCAAGAAGGACATAAAGACGATGCAAAAATAAAAGCATTAATTGAAGTTTTACAATCAAAAGATATTCAAGATTTTATCATTAAGAAATATGACGGTGTAGTAACACCAGCTGAATAAATATAGCTTTGAAAATTAAATAAATTTCAAAGTGGGGAAAATGAGAAAGGGGTATTCCAATGAAAAAATTAAGACTATTTACACTATTGGTAGTTGTATTCGCTGTCGTTTTAACAGCATGTGGTCAACAAAAAGAGTCGTCAAAAGAAGATAAGAAAATCGTTGTTGCAGCATCACCGACACCGCATGGAGAAGTTGTGAAAAAAGCAGGAGATCTTTTGAAAAAAGACGGCTACGATGTTGAAGTGAGGGAAGTGAACGATTACAAAATTCCGAACAAGCTGCTTGATAAAGGAGATGTTGATGCAAATATGTTCCAACATGTCCCATATTTGAAAGCGGAACAAAAATCACATGGCTATCAGCTTGAAGAAGTTGGAAAGGTATTAACGACTCCGATGGGCGTATATAGCAAGAAGTATAAAAGTTTAAAAGACTTACCAGATGGTGCGAAAATATATGTTTCTAATAATCCAGCTGAAGAAGGACGTTTCTTATCATTCTTCGTGAAAGAAGGACTTATCAAAATTAAAGATGGTGTCAAAATTGAAGATGCTAAATTTGATGACATTGTAGAAAACAAAAAGAACATCGAATTCGATAATCAACAAGGTGCTGAATTCTTACCGAAAACATATAATAATGATGAAGGAGACGCAGTGATTTTGAACTCAAACTATGCAATTGATAACGGGTTAAAACCGCTAGAAGATTCTATTGCAGTGGAAGATGAATCTTCACCATTTGCGAATGTACTAGTTGTACAAAAAGGTCATAAAGATGATAAGAAGTTTCAAGATTTAATCAAAGCACTACAATCTGATGAAGTGAGAGACTTTATTACAAAAGAATATAATGGCGCTGTAATTCCGGCTAAATAATAAAAAGGAGTCTGTTAAGTGATGAAAACTTAGCAGACTCCTTTTTAAGTTATTATACTTCTGTGTATCGTCCTAAGACGTAACTAACAATAAATCCTAATAGAAGCGTGATAAATGAAGCGAACCATGTCAATCCGCTTGTCGGTATACCGGGAAATACGGAAAAAAGTGATCCGATAACGAGACCAAGTATCGCTGCATAGGTCATAAAAGTATAATGTTGTAACAAATATGTGATGAGCTTACTTGCGATGAGAAAGCCGACAAGAATACCTAAACCGACAGTAATAATAACTGGGAGTGCTTGGAAGTTAAAGTGTACGATTTCTGAAATTGAATACGTCACAGTACTGTATACGCCGAATACGAGTAAGACGAATGATCCAGAAATACCTGGTAGTAACATCGCACTTGATGCACAAATGCCTGCGATGAAATATTTAATCAACATAGGTGTCGATAAGTCGATATAAGTAGGGGCTCCATGTGCTGCGTCACCTTTGAATAACGCCATGACAGCTAAAAATAGAATAGCAGCGACTAAGATGGCCCAATGTTTCATTGTAAATGTCTGTTTAATTTTTGAAATGCGGACTAAAAAAGGAACGATGCCAATAATTAATCCGAAGAAAAAGTACATCGTAGGCATTGTATGTTCAGCTAATAGGTAATTAATCAGGCTGCTTAAACCACCAATTGCCAATCCCATCCCAATTACGATAGGTAGTAAAAATGCAATGCTTTGTTTGAAATTTTTAGAGAAAACGCCACTCACAGAAGCGATAAAGTCATCGTATATTCCGAGCAACAGCGCAATCGTTCCACCGCTCACACCTGGAATAAGGTCGCTAATCCCCATTGCAAATCCTCGAGGAATATTTGAAAGCTTAAATTTAGACATAAAAATAGTTCCTTTCATCAATAAGTCATCTTATCATAACACAATATTGCCACATCTGTTATCCTTTCACCATAGTCCCTAAGACGTATTGGGAGTGATTGAGAACAGAACACCCTTTATTATCAATAACTTAGGGAATATCTCACTCATTTTAGGGAAAAATGATGGATGTATTTACGATTCTAAAAGGTTTATAAAACTGATTATTTCAGTTATAATAGGCATGTAGATTCAAAGAATGGTTTTGACGTTACATTAAAATTATTATAAACTAGTACAAGGAATCAATCATTTATTTGGAGGGAATATCAATGCCATCAGTATTAGAAATTAAAGATTTACACGTATCTATTGACGATAAAGAAATCTTAAAAGGTGTTAACTTAACAATTAACACGAATGAAATACATGCAATCATGGGACCAAACGGTACAGGTAAGTCAACTTTATCTTCAGCAATTATGGGTCACCCATCATTTGAAATTACACAAGGAGAAGTATTATTAGACGGTGTGAACGTACTTGAGTTAGAAGTAGATGAACGTGCCAAAGCAGGTCTTTTCCTTGCAATGCAATATCCATCTGAAATTACAGGTGTAACAAATGCGGACTTCTTACGTTCAGCAATCAATGCGCAACGTGAAGAAGGACAAGAAATCAACTTAATGCAATTCATTAAACAATTAGACAAGCACATGGACTTCTTAGAAATGGACAAAGACATGGCGCAACGTTACTTAAACGAAGGTTTCTCAGGTGGGGAAAAGAAACGTAACGAAATTTTACAATTAATGATGTTACAACCTAAATTCGCTATCCTTGACGAAATCGACTCAGGTCTTGATATCGATGCATTAAAAGTTGTATCTAAAGGTATCAACGAAATGCGCGGTGAAGAGTTCGGTTCATTAATCATCACACACTATCAACGTCTATTAGACTACATCACACCAGACTTCGTACACGTTATGTACAACGGTGTTATTGTTAAATCAGGTGGTGCTGAATTAGCGAAACGTCTTGAAGAAGAAGGTTACGAGTGGGTTAAAGAAGAATACGAAGCGTTAGAAGCGAAGTAATAATCATCAATATAGGAGGAAATAATTATGACGACTGAAACATTAAATATTTCTGAAGCGCAACTTGTTGATTATTCACAGGCTCAAAACGAACCTTCTTGGATGACAGCGCTAAGAAAAGACGCGTTAGCACAAGCTGAGTCTTTAGAAATGCCAAAACCAGATAAAACAAAGATTGATAAATGGGACTTTGATACATTCAAACAACATCAAACAACAGGTGTTGCTTTTGAAGATCTTAAAGCATTACCAACTGAAATCGATCGTATTATCAATGTAGAAAACACTGAAAATCTTATCATCCAACACAATAACTCACTTGCTTTCACAAAAGTCAATGAACAAGCCAAACAAGATGGTGTCATCATTGAACATATTAGCGAAGCATTGAAAAATCATAGCGACTTAGTTGAAAAGTATTACATGAAAGATGCGGTAACTGTTGATGAGCATCGATTAACAGCATTACACACAGCATTGATGAACGGTGGCGTATTCGTGTATGTTCCTAAAAATGTTGTTGTTGCAGATCCAATTCAATATGTTGTGTTACACGATGATGAGAATGCAAGCTTCTTCAACCACGTGTTAATCGTAACTGAAGAAAGTGCAGAACTCACATACGTTGAAAACTACCTTTCTACAACAAGTGGCGAAGGGAATCAAATCAATATTATTTCAGAAGTGATTGCAGCACCGAATGCGAAAGTATCATACGGTTCTGTGGACTTTTTAGACAAAGGTTTCACAGGATATATTATCCGTCGTGGTGTCACAGCAGAAGATGCAACAATTAACTGGTCATTAGGTTTAATGAACGAAGGCGACCAAATTATTGACAATACGACAAACCTTATCGGTGACCGTTCAACATCAGACTTGAAGTCAGTTGTCGTAGGTCGCGGAGACCAAACAATCAACTTAACATCTAAAATTGTTCAATACGGTAAAGAAACAGATGGCTACATCTTAAAACATGGTGTAATGAAAGAAAATGCATCATCAATCTTTAACGGTATCGGTCATATCAAACATGGTGGTAAAGGTTCAGCAGCGAACCAATCATCTCGTGTATTAATGTTATCTGAACATGCACGTGGTGATGCAAACCCAATCTTATTAATCGATGAAGACGATGTAGAAGCAGGTCACGCAGCATCAGTTGGCCGTGTAGATCCTGAACAACTTTACTACTTAATGAGTCGTGGTATTTCACAAGAAGAAGCGGAACGTTTAGTTATCCATGGCTTCTTAGATCCAGTTGTTCGTGAATTACCAATTGAAGATGTACAACGTCAATTACGTGAAGTTATCGAACTCAAAGTAGGCAAATAACATATCTTTAGAAAGGTCTGTGATAGACGTGGCTGATACTCAGTTAGATGTAAAAGCAATCATTCAAGACTTTCCCATCTTAGAACAACAAGTCAACGGTAAGCGCCTTGCATATTTAGACTCAACTGCAACGAGCCAAAAGCCAAAACAAGTGATTGAAGCACTCGATGATTATTATGAGCGTTATAACTCTAACGTTCATCGTGGTGTACACACGCTTGGTTCATTAGCAACAGATGGCTATGAAGGGGCTCGTGAAACGGTTCGTCAGTTTATACATGCACAATACTTTGAAGAAGTTGTCTTCACACGAGGAACAACAGCATCTATTAACCTTGTTGCACATAGTTATGGTGATGCACATATCAAAGAAGGCGATGAAATTGTTGTGACGGAAATGGAACACCATGCGAATCTCGTACCATGGCAACAGTTGGCGAAGCGTAAAGGTGCAACGTTGAAGTTCATTCCTATGACAACAGATGGAGAGCTTACAATAGAAGCAGTTAAAGAGACAATTACTGATAAAACGAAAATCGTTGCGGTAGCACATGTCTCAAATGTTTTAGGTACAATCAATGATGTGAAAGCCATTGCTGAAATAGCACACGAGCACGGTGCCATTATTTCAGTAGACGGTGCACAATCTGCTCCGCATATGAAAGTAGATGTTCAAGATCTTGATGTAGACTTCTACAGCTTTAGTGGACATAAAATGCTAGGACCAACAGGTATTGGCGTCTTGTACGGTAAACGCCAACACTTACAAAACATGGAACCTATCGAGTTCGGTGGCGATATGATTGACTTTGTAGGCCTTCATGAAAGTACATGGACAGACTTGCCAACGAAGTTCGAAGCGGGTACGCCATTAATTGCACAAGCAATCGGTTTGAAAGCAGCGGTTGAGTATATTGAAGCGATTGGTTTTGATGCCATACATGCACATGAACAAGCGCTCACACAATATGCTTATGAGCAAATGTCTCAAATTGAAGGCATTGACATTTATGGGCCTGCTGTCGATAAACGTGCAGGTGTGATTACGTTTAATATGGATGGCGTACATCCACATGACGTAGCAACTGCACTTGATACAGAAGGTGTGGCAGTGCGTGCAGGTCACCATTGTGCACAGCCACTGATGAAGTGGTTGAATGTGTCATCTACGGCTCGTGCAAGCTTCTATATTTACAACACGAAAGAAGATGTCGATCAACTTGTCGAAGGATTAAAGAGAACGAAGGAGTTTTTCTCATATGAATTTTAATAACTTAGACCAATTGTATCGTTCTGTCATTATGGATCACTACAAAAACCCTCGTAATAAGGGTGTGATAGAAGATGGCACGATGACAGTTGATATGAATAACCCGACGTGTGGTGATCGAATCCACTTAACTTTTGATATTGTAGATGGCATGGTACATGATGCTAAGTTCGAAGGTGAAGGTTGTTCTATCTCTATGTCGAGTGCATCTATGATGACAGAAGCAATCAAAGGGCACAGTTTGAAAGAAGCAATGGAGATGAGCCAAGAGTTCACGAAAATGATGCTTGGTGAAGATTACACTATCACTGAAGATATGGGAGATATTGAAGCGTTACAAGGTGTATCTCAATTCCCTGCACGTATTAAGTGTGCAACACTTGCGTGGAAAGCATTGGAAAAAGGAACTGTTGAAACAGAAGGTAAAGGCACGACAGAAGACGAGTAAGTGCCTGTTAGACGATAGAAAAGGAGTGGATTTTATTCTGCTCCTAGCACGTTAAGAATATGAAGGAGTGATGATTGATGGCTAAAAAAGCACCTGATGTGGGCGATTACAAATATGGCTTCCATGATGAAGACGTATCGATTTTTAGATCAGAACGTGGCTTAACAGAAAACATTGTACGTGAAATCTCAAATATGAAAGGTGAGCCGGAATGGATGTTAAACTTCCGACTCAAAGCTTTAAAATTATTCTACAAAATGCCAATGCCACAATGGGGCGGCGACTTGTCTGAATTAGATTTTGATGATATCACTTACTACGTTAAACCATCTGAACGTTCAGAGCGTTCATGGGATGAAGTTCCTGAAGAAATCAAACGAACTTTTGATAAATTAGGGATTCCTGAAGCGGAACAAAAATATTTAGCAGGTGTGTCTGCTCAATATGAATCAGAAGTAGTGTATCACAACATGGAAAAAGAACTTGAAGAACAAGGGATTATTTTCAAAGACACTGATACAGCATTAAGAGAAAATGAAGAACTATTTAAAGAGTACTTTGCATCTGTTATTCCAGCAGGAGACAATAAGTTTGCGGCATTGAACTCAGCAGTTTGGTCTGGTGGTTCATTCATCTACGTACCAAAAAATGTGAAGGTAGAGACACCTTTACAAGCATACTTCCGTATTAACTCTGAAAACATGGGTCAATTCGAACGTACATTAATTATTGCGGATGAAGGCGCATCAGTGAACTACGTTGAAGGTTGTACAGCACCTGTGTACACGACAAACTCATTACACTCAGCAGTTGTTGAAATTATTGTACACAAAGATGCACACGTTCGTTACACAACAATTCAAAACTGGGCAAACAACGTATATAACCTTGTAACAAAACGTACACTTGTTCATGCGAATGGTAACATGGAATGGGTAGACGGTAACATGGGTTCTAAACTCACTATGAAATACCCAGCATGTGTCCTTGTAGGTGAAGGTGCAAAAGGTAGCACATTATCTATCGCATTTGCCGGTAAAGGACAAGTTCAAGATGCAGGTGCTAAAATGATTCATAAAGCACCAAACACATCTTCAACAATTGTATCAAAATCAATTTCAAAAGATGGCGGTAAAGTTGTATACCGTGGAATCGTTCACTTTGGACGTAAAGCCAAAGGTGCACGTTCAAACATCGAATGTGATACGTTAATTCTAGATAATGAATCAACATCAGATACAATTCCATACAACGAAATCTTCAATGACAATATCTCTTTAGAACACGAAGCAAAAGTTTCTAAAGTATCAGAAGAACAACTCTTCTATTTAATGTCACGTGGTATTTCTGAAGAAGAAGCGACAGAAATGATCGTAATGGGATTCATTGAGCCATTTACTAAAGAATTACCAATGGAATACGCTGTTGAAATGAACCGTCTCATCAAATTCGAGATGGAAGGATCAATCGGATAGGATTAAACCCAATGGTATCAAGCTATTTAAGTATTTACTTAGGTGGTTTGATACCATTTTGATACCATTTACCTGAGTTTTTTGGGATGTTCACCTTTTGTGGTGGGATGGCATGAAATGCTGTCCCATTTTTTTATACCTCTGAATAAAAATTTTCTTGAAATAGTAAAGGGTACATATTATGATGAGCATATGTTAGGAGGTAATTGTTATGAAAAATGTATTTAAAACAGTTGCTAAAGCATATATGATTTCTGGTGATTTGATTGGTTTTAATGGCATCAAAAGAAATAAAGATAGGAAAATGCATAGAGCATTAATTGATGATAGAGATAAAGTGGCTGAAGATTGGAGAAACATAGGTGTAGATATACAGAATGCCCTAGATAACTATTCTAGAAGGTAAGGTTTAATTGAATGGCAAGTAAAAAAGTATCAAATGAAGTAAAAGTCCTAGAGCAAAAGTTAGAAAATGCCAATAATTCTGAGGAACGTCAAAAAATTATTGCGCGAGAAATCTTTTTAACGAAAAGTGGTCCTTTACCTGACCCAAAAGATTTTAGCAAATATGAAGAGGTATTACCAGGTTCTGCTAATAGGATTATTGAAATGGCAGAGAAAAATCAACAACATAGAATTCGTATTGAGTTAACAGAACAAGAATTGTATTATAAAAGTAATAATACGATTACATCAAAAGGGATATATTCAAGTACGATCATTTCAATCGTTGGTATTGTTGGTGCCGTAATATTAGGAGTATTTGGTAGCGAATTGGCATCGGGTATTATTGGTTCATTATCACTCGGGAATATTGTGGTAAGCATGATTAATTCAACAATTAATAGTATAAGAAGAAAAGAATAATAATATTTGTAATGCACAGGAAGGTTTATAACATACCATTTTTGGAGAATGGTATAAATTTTGCTGTGCATTTGTTTAGTTCTTAACCAATAGTTTTATTTTGGTTTTGTACCTTTTATAGTGGGGGTGGCATGAAATGCTGTCTCACTTTTTATATCTGTTGAAAAAATACAATATTTATAAAATGATAAACTTATGGGGGATTTACATATACTAATTCATTATAAAAGGGAAATTATAAAAGATTAATAAAAGTTACACACTATTGTTTTTAGCATCTTGTGTCTCGACATTAGGGGCGTCGATGACATATATTGCGTTATATTGGTATTATTTTGAGCAAACAACAGTCACTTCGCTGACGTTATTAACGACGGCAACGTTTTTGGCAGGATTTGTATTTAATTTATTTTTAACGCCCATTTACGATAAATACGATCCAAAATTATTGATGCGAACAACGATGCTGATTCGCTGTATTATATTGCTTTTTGTAGGGTTGGCAATGTATTTTTTTGACATCAGTATTTATTATATGGTGGTGATGATGATTTTGTTAGTTGCATTGGAATCTATTTATGACCCATCATCAATAAAAATAATTACAAGAATTGTTAAAGAAGGCGACTATGTGACTGCTAATTCTTGGATCTCGATACTCGATCGTGTGGGGTTTCTAATAGGGATGCTATTAGGTGGGATTATTATTGCACTTATCGATATTGAAATGATTCTATTTATTGAAGCGATGTCGTTTTTTGTTGGTTTTATCTTGCTTTACTTTGTTCAAGAGACATATAAGGTAAATGAACAAGAAACAGATGAATCGGATAACTATTTTGTATTTTGGAAGAATGGGATTACGTATATTTTCCAGACTAAATGGTTATTATGGCTTGCTGTCATTGCAATTGCTGCGAATCTAGCGATAAAACCTACCGTTACGTTATTAATTCCGTATACTTCAGAAGTTTTGTATGGTCAGTCTGTTCATTACTCGATTTTAGAAGTTTCTAGTATTTTAGGTGTTATGATGATGGCATATGTGATTGTTAAGTTTAAAATGCAGAAACTGTTCCATTGGTTTGTCATTGCTCCTTTGTTACAAAGTATGTGTATTATCTGCTTAAGTTTTAATCGTACGATAGGTATTGCAATGGTATTGTTATTTTTATTAGGTATGTTTATTTCATTATTCAATGTGCCGTTTACGACAATTTTAAAGAAATACGTTCCCAATTCATATTTAGGTAGAGTGAGAGGCGGGATGATTGCTTTATCAACAAGCTTATCGAGTATTGGTTATGCATTTTCAGGGGTTATTTCAGACAAAGTAGGTATTGTACAAGCAATATTGATTTATGGCATGTTGGGTCTGATCATTATCTTAGGTATGGCAATTCTCAAACCATTTAAATATACATCGATTGATAAATAAATGGTGATGCTGTAAAATATTTTTACCTATTAAAAACAGATAATTCAGACAAAAGAATATGTTACACGTTTGATAGAGAAAAGGATGTGTTATGAGTGATTAGACCATGTACATTAGAAGATTTGAAAGTATTGCAGGCGATTTCTTGCCAGGCATTTGACGAAACATTCGGGCCTTACAATAAAAAAGAACATATGGATCAACATTTAGCTACTGCGTATACAGATGAGAAATTAACAAAGGAACTTCAGAATCCCAATTCTTATTTTTATTTTATTTATGCAAAAAATGAACTTGCGGGATATTTGAAGTTGAATGCATTTGATGCGCAAACGGAACCTTTTGATGAACAACATTTTGAAATTGAACGCATCTACTTGTTGAGCCAATTTCAAAAACAAGGTCTTGGAGCACAGTTATATAACAAAGCATTAGAAGTTGCCAAGTCGCTCAATTGTAAATATATTTGGCTCGGTGTATGGGAGAAAAATGAGAATGCGATTGCATTTTATCAAAAAAATGGATTTGAAAAAGTGGGAGCACATACATTTTATATGGGCGATGATCCACAAACGGATTATATAATGAAGACAGCATTATAGGGGGGATGTCGATGTATATTCCAAAATATTATCAGATGCACGACTATGCAGAAGTAAAGCGTTTTATGAAGACGTATCCATTCGTTACGATGGTGACGGTGAATGAAGGGCAACCGATTGCATCACATATTCCAGTGATGTTGGAAGAACGTGAAGAAGCATTATTTTTAGTAGGGCACCTGGCAAAAGGCAATGCTCAAATTCAAACATTAAATAACAATAATCAAGTACTCGTGATTTTTCATGGACCACATGATTATGTTTCATCTTCGTGGTATGAAACAGAAGATGTACCGACATGGGACTATCAAAGTGTCCATATTTATGGTTCGAGCAGAATACAATCTCATGATGAATTGATTCAAGCTTTAGAAAAATTGCTAGATGATTATGAAGGGCATCGTGAAAATGGGGCGACTTGGGAGCGATTATCTGAACAGACGAAAAAGCAGATACATGGTATTGAAGGCTTTGAAGTTAAAGTGACAGAAATTGAAGCGGCGTATAAATTAAGTCAGACGCGTAGTGAGAATGATAAAAATCATATAGTAGAGCAATTACGGAAAATAGGCAATGATAATGCGATAACACTTGCACAAGAAATAAAAAAATATGGTCTGTAACTGACTTTAAATTTTACGGAATGTTTCAAGGCGTTATGCGATCTTAGTGGCTTATCAATACAAAATAGACCTTTCAAAAATTGAAGTATGTCAAAATAATACAAAGATGGTATGAAGTGTGTAAGGTTATCAAACTTCTACCATCTTTCAATTTTTATGGTATCTCAGTCGATAAAACCTGTAACTTGCTTTTCAAGATGTCATATTAGAAAATATATTTAATCGAACTTTTGCTTTATAAAAAATAAAGTAATTAGATTCAATATTATAGTTAATGAGGAGGCGCTGCTTAGTGATCATTGCGATCATTTTATTAATCTTTGTATCATTCTTCTTTTCTGGAAGTGAGACGGCACTGACCGCAGCGAACAAAGTTAAATTAAAAGCAGAAGCAGATAATGGAAATTCGAAAGCTGCCAAGCTATTAAAGTTATTAGAAAAACCAAGTGAGTTTATTACGACGATTCTCATCGGTAACAATATCGCAAACATTTTATTACCAACACTCGTGACAATTCTTGCTGTCGATATGGGGGTTAATGTCGGGATTGCATCGGCGATATTAACAGTCGTTATTATTATGTTTGCTGAAGTGATTCCGAAGTCGATTGCGGCAACTTTTGCCGATCAAATTGCACGGCTTGTGTTTCCAATCATTCAATTTTTTATTATTATCTTTAAACCAATTACGAAGATTTTAAATGCGATTACAGATGGTTTAACACATTTTCTTGCAAAGGGACGAGAAGTTGAGAAAATGTCGAAAGAAGAAGTGCGTACGATGGTTGCAATTGCAGGAACTGAAGGTGCTTTTAATGAGATGGAACGCAATCGCATTCAAGGTGTGATGGATTTTGATCGTTTGAAAATTGATGATGTGAGCAATACACCACGTGTAAATGTGACGTCTTTATCTGTCGATGACACGTATGATGAAGTCTATGATATTGTTATGAATCATCCATATACACGTTATCCAGTTTATGAAGGTGATATAGACAATGTTGTTGGTGTATTTCACTCTAAGTATTTATTGGCATGGAGTAAGGCGCCTGACAAAAAAATCATGGATTATACTTCAGAGCCGTTATTCGTTTATGAACATAACCGTGCAGAATGGGTACTTCGAAAAATGACAGTGACACGAAAACATATGGCAATTGTATTGGATGAATATGGCGGGACAGATGCTATCGTGACGCATGAAGATCTGATAGAAGAAATGCTCGGTATGGAAATAGAAGATGAGATGGATCGAGAAGAACAAGATAAGTTGAATAGAATCCGATAATTCATATAGAAAACAAGGGGATGAGGATATGTGGTATCAAACAGAGATAACAAAACAGTGTAGTATTCAATTGCCTATTATTCAAGCTGGAATGGCTGGTTCAACAACACCTGAACTTGTAGCAAGTGTGTCAGAAGCGGGTGGTCTTGGAACGATTGGCGCAGGGTATATGACACCTGAAAAACTGACTCAAGAGATTCAACAGGTGAAACAGCTGACGTCGAAACCATTCGCAGTGAATTTGTTTGTCCCTGAATCATTTACATATGCGGAAGCGGATGTTGATACGATGAATACGCATCTTCAATCGTATCGGGATGCGTTGTCGATTGAAACGCCCAAACCGGGTGCACATGACCCAGAAACATTTCAACAATTAGTGAACGTTGTTATTGAATATAACGTAGCTGTCTGTGCGTTCACATTCGGTGTTCCAACGGTTGAAGTTGTATCACAACTGCATGATGCTGGTGTTGTTGTTGTCGGAAGTGCGACGACAGTGTCGGAAGCGCAGGAAGTGGAACGTATTGGTATGGATGCCGTAGTTGCTCAAGGAAGTGAAGCGGGCGGTCATCGTGCGGCGTTCCAGCAAGATGGTGTGACATCACTTGTTGGAACGATGGCACTTGTTCCGCAAATTGTAGACCATGTGAAGATTCCTGTAATCGCTGCAGGTGGAATTATGGACGGTCGTGGTTGGGTAGCGAGTCATGTATTAGGCGCAGCGGGTGTACAGCTTGGGACAGCCTTTTTAACGACAAAAGAAAGTGCATCAAAACCGGTACATAGACAAGCGATTTTGAACAGTGTGGAAACAGATACTGTTGTGACAAAAGTGTTGAGTGGAAAAGCAGCAAGAGGGATTCGCAACACGTTGATTGATGACTTGGAAAGTGTACGTGATCAAGTGTTGCCGTATCCAATTCAAAATGATGTGACGAAACAAATACGTGCGGCAGCCGCTCAAGAGGGCAATGCTGATTGGACACACGTATGGAGTGGACAAGGAGCGCGACTGGCAAGAGATACAGATGTAAAAGCACTCATGAATAGATTAGTAACAGAGGCACAACAGCAAGTAGACAGGCTCAACTTGTAGTTGTGCCTGCTTGTTCTTTTGAGATGCTTATTTGATAGACAGAATACTGTAAGGCAAGATATCAGTGTGATACGATGAATGTGCTAATATAGAAGGGAAGACATAGAATGATAGAGATTGGTCTAACAGGATGGGGAGATCATGATAGTTTATATGAAGACATGGAACGAAAATCAGATAAGCTGAAGACATATGCGGGTCACTTTCCAATTGTAGAACTCGATGCTTCCTATTATGCGATTCAGCCAGAGCGCAATATCATCAAGTGGATTAAAGAAACACCTGACCGGTTCAAGTTTGTTGTTAAGATTCATCAGGCATTGACGCTGCATGCTGATTATCGGGATTATGCTGAATCAATCGCAGGACTATTCAATGACTTTCGTCAAATGTTGCAACCAATGATCGAAGCAGACAAATTGGCAATGGTATTAGTTCAATTTCCACCGTGGTTCGATTGTAATTCAAAAAATGTGAATTATATCCGTTATGTGCGTGCCCAGTTAGAACAGCTTCCCGTGTGTATTGAATTTCGTCATCAATCATGGTTTGCGGACGAGATGAAAGAACATACTTTATCATTTTTAACAGAACATCAATTGATACATGCTGTTTGTGATGAACCACAGGCGGGTGAAGGGTCTGTTCCTTTTGTGAATCGTATGACACAAGCAACTGCACTCGTGCGCTTGCATGGGCGAAATGTACATGGCTGGACGAAAAAAGATATGACGGATCAAGAATGGCGGGATGTACGCTATTTGTATGACTACAACGATGATGAATTACGACAATTATCCGCACACATGCAAATTCTTGAGAAAAAAACTGATAAAGTCTATGTCATATTTAACAATAATTCAGGTGGACACGCCGCACAAAATGCGAAAACATTACAACAGTTTTTGGGCATTGATTATGAAGGGCTTGCGCCACAACAGTTAAAGTTATTTTAAGGAGATAGAATCATGAGTATCATCATATTATTATTAGTCGGTTTTTTATCCGCTGTCATCGGCTCCATTGTTGGTATTGGCGGTGGCATAATTATTGTGCCGACACTCATATATTTCGGTGTCACGCTGGATGTCTTGCATGGCATAACACCACAAACTGCTATCGGTACATCATCGATTATATTAATTGTGACAGGACTCACATCGAGTTTGGGGTATTTAAAGCAAAAGCAAGTAGACGTTAAAAACGGTATGATTTTCTTAATTGGGATTATTCCGGGTGCGCTCATCGGCGCATATCTTAGTCAATTTTTAACACTTCATTCTTTCAACCGATACTTTGGTATTTTTCTTATTTTTGTATCTATCTTATTAATGATTCGTCATAAAATACCGCCGATTCAAGCATTCCAACAAGAGCGTTACATGAAGTCATTTACAGATGCACACGGTGAAACGTATCGTTACGGTGTGGTGCCTTCTGTTGCAGTTGTTTTGTCATTTTTAATCGGTTTAACGTCAGGTCTTTTCGGTATCGGTGGAGGCGCGTTGATGACACCATTGATGCTGCTTGTTTTCCGTTTCCCGCCGCATGTGGCAGTTGGAACGAGTATGATGATGATATTCTTTTCGAGTATTACAGGCTCAGTTGGTCATATTATTCTTGGACATGTTGTTTGGGGATACAGTCTTATATTGATAGTGGCAAGTTGGATTGGTGCCAAGTTAGGCGTGAGAATCAATCGTTCAGTCAAATCAGATACGGTTGTCTTAATTCTGCGCATGGTGATGCTTGTGTTGGGAATCTATTTGATCACACGATCGTTTTTTAGTTGAAGGAAGGAGAATATAGATGCGTGTAACATTGTACCATACGAACGATATACATAGTCATCTTGATGCATTTTCACGTATCAAGACGTATATGGCGGAACAACGCCCAAAACTTGATCATCCATCGCTTTATTTAGATATTGGTGATCATGTAGATTTATCGCTGCCTGTAACAGAAGGGACGATGGGAAAACGCAATGTGCAGTTATTGAATGAAGCAAATTGTGATATTGCGACGATTGGTAATAATGAAGGAATGACGATATCTCATGATGCGTTGAATACGTTATATGATGAGGCGAATTTCACTGTGACGTGTGCAAATGTGTTTGATGAATCGGGGCAACTGCCGAACAACTTTGTAGAATCATATATAAAAGAAGTTGAGGGCGTTCGATTTCTGTTTGTAGGTGTCACAGCGGCATTTACGCCATTCTATCGTGCTTTAGATTGGCTTGTGACAGATCCGCTCGCAGCGATTCAACATGTGGTGCGTCAACGGAAAGAGCAGTATGATGTACTTATCGTAATGAGCCATGCGGGTATCTTTTTTGATGAAGAACTATGCAAATTGCTACCGGAAGCTGATGTGATACTCGGTTCACATACACATCATCATTTCTTGGAAGGAAAGGTATCTAACGGTGTACTCATGGCAGCAGCAGGTAAATACGGTCACTATCTCGGAGAAGTGACGTTAGAAATTGAAGCACAACAAGTCGTGAGTAAACGTGCAACGTTGCATGCGTTGGGTACTTTGCCTGAAGTAAAGACGGACTTTGAACAAGAAGGGCGTGCGATACTCAATCGCCCTGTCGTCACAAAGCCGATGACATTGCAACGAGAAACGAACTTTATTACTGAAGCAACATATCGATTGGCTCAAAGTGTTCATGATTATATTGGTGCAGATTGTACGATTATTAATGCTGGATTGATGGTTAAAGGCTATGAACAAAAAATATTGACGGAATACGATATTCATCAAATGTTGCCGCATCCAATTAATACGGTAAGGGCAAGGGTGTCAGGTCGTGTGCTCAAAGACATCTTGATGACAGCGCGAGAACAGACATATATGTATGAACATGCCCAAGGATTAGGTTTTCGTGGAGATATTTTTGGTGGATATATTCTTTACAATGCAGGATATATCGACTCAAGTAATCGTTATTTCGTTAATGGCGTAGAGATTCAAGATGACGAAACGTATTTGCTTGGGACAGTAGATATGTATACATTTGGACGTTATTTCCCGATGTTAAAAGGACAATCAATGGATTATATTATGCCAGCATTTTTACGTGATATTTTCAAAGCCTATTTACAAGAGCTTTAAAACATAAAACAAGTCCATTTTAATTTTGAGTAAAGTCCGTTATAATAAATAAAGAGTTAAATTTCACAGGAGGGTATCCGCTGCTATGGCTACGAAAAACGAAGAAATTTTACGCAAACCAGATTGGTTGAAAATAAAGTTAAATACGAATGAGAACTATACAGGTCTTAAGAAGATGATGCGAGAGAAAAACTTGCATACTGTATGTGAAGAAGCGAAGTGTCCGAACATTCACGAATGTTGGGGTGCGCGTCGAACTGCTACATTCATGATTTTAGGAGATGTTTGTACACGTGCGTGTCGCTTCTGTGCGGTTAAAACAGGTTTACCGAATGAATTGGACTTAGGTGAACCAGAACGTGTTGCTGAATCGGTAGAATTGATGAATCTGAAACATGTTGTTATTACAGCTGTTGCACGTGATGATTTAAAAGATGCAGGTTCTAACGTATATGCAGAAACGGTTCGTAAAGTCCGTGAACGCAATCCTTATACAACGATTGAAATCTTACCTTCAGATATGGGTGGAGATTATGAAGCGTTAAAAACATTGATGGCTGCACGTCCAGACATTTTAAACCACAATATCGAAACAGTTCGTCGTTTGTCACCAAGAGTTCGTGCACGTGCGACATACGATCGTACACTTGAATTTTTACGTCGTTCTAAAGAATTACAACCAGATATTCCAACAAAATCTAGTATTATGGTTGGATTAGGTGAAACAATCGAAGAACTTCATGAAACAATGGATGACTTACGTGCGAACGATGTAGATATTTTAACAATCGGTCAATATTTACAACCTTCACGTAAGCACTTGAAAGTACAAAAATACTACACACCATTAGAATTTGGTAAGTTACGTAAAGTTGCAATGGAAAAAGGATTCAAACATTGCCAAGCAGGCCCACTTGTAAGAAGTTCATATCATGCGGATGAGCAAGTGAACGAAGCGGCTAAAGCGAAACAACGTCTTGGTGATGAACAACTTAATTCGTAATGACTAGGTGATGCAAATATGATCAAAGCAGGCAATCATTATTTTGAATTGATAGAGTCGTATCGAGATGCTTTTAACGAAGAAGATTTTGTATCACGTTATTCAGAAATTCTAGATAAATATGATTTTGTAGTTGGTGATTATGGCTATGACCAACTTCGCTTGAAGGGCTTTTATAGAGATACTTATAAAAAAGCAGATTTTAACAAACGTTTTTCTACCATTCAGGATTACTTATTAGAATACTGTAATTTTGGATGTGCGTATTTTGTCTTGAGACGTTTATCCAAACAAGAAGTCGATCAGCAGTTATTGAGTGAAGACGTTGAAATAGATGAAGAAGACAAGTTGAAAAATGTCAAAATCCAGCCCACAATTCAAAGTTAATATATGATGAAACCCCATGGTGTCGAAATGCATGCATTTCAACGTTCATGGGGTTTTTGTTAACGAATGACATCGCGTAAATAGTCTGTGAGTTCTTCGCCTTCTGCTTCGTTGACACCGAGAATATAGGCAATGTAACCTTCTTCATCTAAGTCATCTGTACCAATAATGCCGAATTTGTTCGTTTGTGTATTCAACACTAACGTTTTTCCGTAGTGACGATCTGTTTGAAGCAAGATAAGGTCATAACGTGTCTCTTCGCCAATAAAGCCAACAAAACGGATTTGTGACGGTTCGACGTCATCATATAAAAACATATCTATCATAACAAGAACTCCTTTAAAAATCGTATATGCTCAGTATATCGAGAAATGAAGTGACACGCAAAATTGTGATATGATAGATAGGAATAGGGGTGACAAATATGTATTTTGTAGACAAAGAACAGTTATCAAAAAAACTCACATATTTAAAGCAGTTAACGGAAGATTATGAATCGATTAAGACCAACGCCTATGCCTTTGAACGTGTGGCACAGATGTTGATAGAGTCGTCAGTAGATATCGGTAATATGATAATCGATGCATTTATATTACGAGATCCTGGTAATTACAAAGATGTTGTAGATATTTTGGAATTAGAAGGTGCTATATCAAAAGAGACAAAAACAGTGCTACACGAAACGATTGATGTGCGTCGTCAATTTGTTCACTTGTATGATGAATTAGACAGCCAGACATTAGTACCATTGTTTGATCGTGCCGTTCCTTACTATCAACAATTTATCAAAGAAATTTTACATTTTTTAGAGAATGAAAATGTACCTGTAACAGCATTTGGTAAAGGAGAACAAGCATAGATGAAAACATACAAAGCCTATTTGATTGACTTAGACGGTACGCTATATAGAGGTAGTCAAGTCATTGAAGGTGCCGTTGAATTTATTAATGGTTTAAACAAATATGAGATTCCACACTTATACGTGACAAATAATTCAACCAAGTCACCTGAAGATGTAGTTGAAAAGTTAGCTTCGATTGGTATTGAAGCACGTCCATCAGAAGTGGTTACTTCAGCAATGGCCACGGCTGATTATATCAGTAGTGAAAAACCGAACGCATCTGTCTATATGATTGGTGACACGGGTCTAAGATCAGCATTGATGTCAGCTGGATTAAACTTAAAAGATGATATCGAAGTTGATTTTGTTGTTGTTGGATTGGATGAAAATATTAATTATGAGAAGTTGACGAAAGCGACATTGGCAGTTCAGCGTGGTGCTACATTCATTTCGACGAACAAAGATCCATCTATTCCGAAAGAACAAGGTTTCTTACCGGGAAATGGTTCTTTAACAAGTGTTGTGACCGTTTCTTCAAAAACAGAACCAATATTTATTGGAAAACCTGAAACACCAATTATGCAAAAGGCTTTAGACTTATTGCAGTTAGAGAAGTCGGAAGTGGCAATGATCGGTGACTTATACGATACGGATATCATGTCAGGTATCAATATTGGTATCGACACAGTTCATGTGCAAACTGGCGTGACGTCTAAAGAAGAAGTGCTATCAAAAGACATCCCACCAACTGTTAGTATTGAAAACTTATCAGTATTGTTGAAAGAAATAGAAAAAGGGCAGTGATCATATGGAGAAAATTTTAGTTACACGTCGAATTCCAGAAAAGTTTAAACAGCGTTTAGAGTTAATGGGTGAAGTTGAGATGTGGGATCACCATTTGACACCGATGCCGCGTGAAGCGTTTTTAGAAGCGGCAGTGGATAAGACAATATTACTTGTGACATTGAGTGAGAACATTGATCGTACATTGCTTGAACAAGCACCTCATTTAAAAATTATTGCCAATATGGCAGTAGGATATGACAATATTGATCTTGTAGAAGCAGAGCAACGTAATGTTGTTATTTCGAACACGCCACATGTTTTGAGTGAAACAACTGCAGAACTTGGCTTTGCATTGATGATGGCAGCGTCAAGACGTTTGTCTGAGGCGATTGATTACGTTCAAGATGGCAAGTGGGAGAGTTGGGGACCTTACCTGCTCGCAGGAAAAGATATATACCGTTCTAAAGTTGGTATTTATGGTATGGGTGAGATTGGTAGAGCTTTCGCACGTCGTTTGAAAGGATTTAACGCTGACATTCTATATCACAATCGTTCACGCAATACGAAAGCAGAACATGAACTGGGGGCATTTTATACGTCTTTTGAGACGCTTGTTCGTGAAAGTGATTTCATTGTTTGTACAGCACCTTCAACACAGGAGACCCGTAATAAATTTAACAAAGATGTATTCAAAATGATGCGTAACGATGCAATATTTGTGAATATTGGTCGTGGAGATATTGTTGTCGAAGAAGATTTAGTTGAAGCACTTCAATCTGGTGAAATTGCTGGGTGTGCATTGGATGTTGTGCGTGATGAACCGATTCGTATGGATCATCCATTACTTACATTACCAAATGCGATTGTGACTCCACATATCGGTAGCGCAACAGTATTAACACGTGATCAGATGATTCAAACTTGCGTATTAAATATTGAAGACGTCGTGCAAGGTAAACCTGCACGTAACCAAGTGTTAGCGAAATAGCCATATTAAAATAAACAGGAATGATGATGAAGTCTCATTCCTGTTTTTATATGCAGTTATTAATTTGTCGTATCCGTTACTCCGAATTGCTCAGACATATACCGTTTCAGTGGTTTCAGTTGCACATAACCATCAGCGACATATTCGTCATTCATCGTTACAAGTGGGTAAAAAAGCTCGTCATTTTTAATTTGTTCTATAAACTGATCATCGTGATCTGTTAAGTTTTCTGTGTCACGATCAATATCGATATAGGTGAATTTAAAGTCGAGTTCTGGGTATTTTTTTGGTAGGAGTGTTTGTAACCAGTCATATGTATTGCGTGCACTCGGTGCATTCACACAACTGGCACAAACTGTTTCCGCCCCGTATATCACTACGCTCACTTTTGTCATTTAATAATCCCCCTAGTTAATACAATAGATTTTCCATACTATTTCTATTATAATAAGAAAAAGGAAGAATATGAACCATTTAACTTGAAAGGAGGCATTGCATATGCCAACTGAAGATACAACAATGTATGATCAAGTCGCAGAGGTCATCGAAAAGTTACGTCCATTTTTACTACGTGATGGTGGTGATTGTGCACTTGTTGATGTAGAAGATGGAATTGTAAAGCTTCAATTATTAGGTGCTTGTGGTACATGCCCAAGTAGCACAATTACTTTGAAGGCAGGTATTGAACGTGCACTTGTAGAAGAAGTGCCTGGTGTGATTGAGGTTGAACAGGTATTTTAATAACATAGATAGAAAGCCTGTGGCGTTGTAGATGCCACAGGCTTTTACTCATTTTAACCATTATGATGTTTATAGAGCCATAGAACACCTGATTTTAAAATGGATGCCAGACGCCCTGTTACAGTTGTATCCATCAGGTAAGCAAAGCCTTTCTTTTCTCCTAGCGCACCTAAAAAGCCTTGAATTTTAATCTCCGGCATTTTTTCCGGCAGTGGCTTTCCTTGCCAAAGTGTCTTCAACACATCGGCAATTTGATCCGCTTGTTCCTCTGCGAGTTGCGCACTCGGTGCGAATGGTAAGTTTGCACAATCTCCAACAACATAGACATTTGGATAAGTTGGAATTTGATGATATTGATTGACCATCACACGATTACTTCTACTCAAGTCAACAGGTAAATTACGCACAATAGAAACAGGTTGAATACCAGCAGTCCATACAATCAAATCGTGTTCATTTTTCGTATCTTTATTGTACAGTGTGCCCGGATCAACTTTCACAATATTTGAGTTTGGAACAACTGTCACATTGTGCTGATCAAACCATTTTTTTACGTAATTGCTTAGTTTTTCAGGAAATTGATTCAGAATACGATCCCCACGATCATACAAAAAGATATCCAAGTCATCACGGCTTTCACGAAGTGCGCTCGCTAGTTCAATACCACTTAGACCTGCGCCGACGATACCTACTTGTGCGCCACTTGGCAGTTCAGAAATATCATGATAAGTTTTACGTGCATCAGCAAGTGTTTGAATACTATATGTATATTCTTTCGCACCAGGCACGTTATGATATTTGTCTTCACAACCAAGTCCAATGACAAGATCATCATAATCAACACGTGTTTGACCAACTGAGATGATTTGATTGTCCAAATCAATATTGGTGATTTCCCCGTAAACAGTGTTAATACGCTCTTCTTTTGGAAAGTTTACGCGGACTTCTTTATCAGATTTTGAACCGGCAGCCAAAGCATAAAATTCCGTTTTTAAACCATGATATGGCATGCGATCAATCAATGTCACACGATAATCATCTGGTAAAGCATCCGGCAATATCTTTGACAATATACGCATATTCCCGTATCCGCCACCTAATAAAACTAAACTTTTCATTTTGTACTCCCCTTTACCCATGAAGATTTAAATGTGAGCTGGTATTTTATCAATGCCCCTTAAAAATAGCCAAGTCACATACAATAACTTAAAAGTTTGA
Organism: Staphylococcus muscae; assembly: GCF_003019275.1. Taxonomy (NCBI): domain Bacteria; kingdom Bacillati; phylum Bacillota; class Bacilli; order Caryophanales; family Staphylococcaceae; genus Staphylococcus; species Staphylococcus muscae. Next base: position 2,011,529 of record NZ_CP027848.1, read on the forward strand.
TAATTGTTCATATTTAATTATAGACTTTTTTTTAAAACCTTACAATCATCGCCTATAAGACAAATTAAATTGTTTGTAATGGGCGTGTCATTCTCTATCGGATGAGCCATTACATAGCGTATTATAATCATTTTTGCTATAATGACATCATTAAATTGAATGAAGAAGGTGTAGGATGAATCCAATTGTCGAGTTTTGTATTTCTAATTTGGCAAGAGGTTCCCAAGTCGTTTTTGATACTTTAGATAAGGATCCAAATGTTGATGTATTAGACTATGGATGTTTACAGAATTGTGGTGTTTGTAGCTCGGGACTTTACGCACTTGTGAATGGGGACATTGTTGAAGGTGAAACACCTGATGAATTATTAAAAAATATTTATAAGCATATAGAAGAAACTTGGTTATTTTAAGGAGGAAGTAAGATGTCGACAGTAATATTAACAGAAGCAGCAGCGTACGAAGTAAAAGATATGTTAAAGCAAAATGATATGCCAGATGGTTATTTGAAAGTCAAAGTAAATGGTGGCGGATGTACAGGTTTAACATATGGTATGACAGCTGAAGCCGAGCCGGGTGAACATGACGAAGTGCTTGAATTTCATGGATTGAAAGTGCTAGTAGATCCTGAAGATGCACCAATCTTAAATGGTACAACGATCGACTTCAAACAATCATTAATGGGTGGCGGCTTCCAAATTGATAACCCAAACGCCATCGCTTCATGTGGTTGTGGTAGTTCGTTCCGTACTGACAAGGTAGCTGGTACTCCAGAAGAATGTTAATGGATTTAAAATTTTTGACATGATTTCATATCAACATTTAATAAATAATCGCATGGTTACCATCATATGCGGTTATTTATTTTTATAAGAATATTAAAGCGCTTTCATTGTTTCTGGTTATCTGTAATGATTCAATAAAATATTCAGTAATAAATAGGAAAGAAATGGCATGAACGCTTGAATTCAGTTCTAAAAAACTATAAACTAATAGATGACTAACTTTAAGAAATTGTGTACTGTTTAAGCATAGTGGGTATACAGTATCAAATGTATTAATAAAATAATGAAGGAATAGGTGAATGAGAATGGCAGAACGTAAAAAAGTACTTGTTTTAGGTGCTGGTTATGCAGGATTACAAGCTGTGGCGAAACTTCAAAAGCAACTTTCAGAAGAAGATGCACAAATTACGTTAATTAACAAAAATGATTATCACTACGAATCAACATGGTTACATGAAGCATCAGCAGGTACAATCAACTATGAAGATTTATTATATCCAATTGAGAGTGTACTTAAGAGTCATGTAGAATTTGTAACTGCAGAAGTGACAAAAATTGACCGCAATGCGAAAAAAGTAGAAACAACAAGAGGGATTTTTGATTTTGATATCTTAGTTGTTGCTTTAGGTTTTGAATCAGAAACATTTGGCATTGAAGGTATGAAAGAACATGCTTTCCAAATTGAGAACGTTCATACAGCACGTCAAATTTCACGTCACATTGAAGACAAGTTTGCGAACTATGCTGCATCAAAAACAAAAGATAGCAAAGACTTAGCAATCTTAGTCGGCGGTGCTGGTTTCACAGGTGTTGAATTCTTAGGTGAATTAACAGACCGTATTCCAGAATTAGCAAACAAATATGGCGTTGATCAAAGCAAAGTGAAAATCACTTGCGTTGAAGCAGCTCCTAAAATGTTACCAATGTTCTCAGACGAGTTAGTAAGCCACGCAGTGAGCTACTTAGAAGAACGCGGCGTAGAGTTCAAAGTTGGTACGCCAATCGTTGCTGCAAACGAAAAAGGTTTCGTTGTAAAAGTAGACGACAAAGAGCAACAACTTGAAGCAAACACTGTTGTTTGGGCTGCTGGTGTTCGCGGTAGCAACTTAATGGAAAAATCATTCGAAGGTGTAAAACGTGGTCGTATCGTTACGAAACAAGATTTAACAATCGAAGGTTACGATGATATTTTCGTTATTGGTGATGTTTCAGCATTTATTCCAGAAGGTGGAGAACGTCCATTACCAACAACAGCACAAATCGCAATGCAACAAGGTGAGAAAACAGCGACAAACATTGCACATATCTTAAAAGGCGAACCAACTGAAAACTTCAAGTATGTTGATCGTGGTACTGTATGTTCTTTAGGTCGTCATGACGGTGTAGGTATTGTATATGGTCGTGAAATCACTGGTAAAAAAGCAGCATTCATGAAGCGTGTTATCGATACACGTGCAATTTTCAAAATTGGTGGCTTAGGTTTAGCATACAAAAAAGGTAAATTCTAAACATCAGGAATAATAGAAATCGGGCAATGCTATGCGCATATGCTCGATTTTTTTGGTTTTCACAAATGTAGGTATTTCTGCTACACTACTGTGATGTTTGTTACAATAGAACTAATGAAAATAAGGGGGATTACATCCATGTCAACGAACAGAGAAAAAGAAACAATTCATGTCATAGGCGTTCCAGATCAATTCAATCAATATGAGACGGGTGCAATTTCAGATGACGCATTATTTGAAGCACTTCAAATATTAAAGAAGCAAAAGTTTATCAAAAGTCATATTGGAACAGTGTCATCAGTACCTGTAACAGTAGGAGATGTTCACTACAAATTTATAACAGTTGGACTCGGCAATATCAGTCAACATGAACAGCGGGATTATTTGAAAATATGGGGTGCATTATTCCAATATTTACAAGCAGAACGCATTGCAGAAGTTCAATTATATGCACAGACATTTTTATCCAAATCTCTTGATGTACATACAGTATTCCAAACAATGGGCTTGCAATATGAACAAGCAACATATGAATTTGACAGCTATCGATCAGACAAAGTCGCACCATTTGAACTCCAAATCCAATGGCAAGCTGAGAATGAGCCTATTCAGACAGCATTTAATGAAGGTCAAAAGATTGGAGAAGGGATTAATTATGCGAGAACTTTAGGCAATATCCCACCAAATATCTTAACGCCTGATTACTTGGCAACGCTTGTTCAAGAGCGTTTTAAAGATACAATTGTAGATGTTAGTGTAAAAGATGAGCATGCCATTCAACAAGAAGGATTCGGTTTAATACATGCAGTAGGTAAAGGATCTATCAATCCGCCACGTGTGATTACGCTAAAATATGAAGGTGATCCAGAACATGCTGATGATGTGATTGCATTAGTTGGTAAAGGGATCACATATGATTCTGGTGGCTATTCGATTAAGTCGAAAACAGGTATGCCTACGATGAAGTTTGATATGTGTGGTGCAGCAAACGTCATTGGTATGGTAGATGCGGTTGCACAATTGGAATTGAAAGTGAATATTGTAGCAGTCATTGCGGCAGCAGAAAATATGATCGCCAACAATGCGATGAAACCAGATGATGTTTTTACAGCACTGAGTGGAGAAACCGTTGAGGTACCGAATACAGATGCAGAAGGTCGCCTTGTATTGGCGGATGCATCGTTTTATGCCAATCAATTTGCTCCAAACTTAATTATTGATTTTGCAACATTGACAGGTGCTGCGGTGGTAGCTTTAGGAGAAGACAAAGCGGCAATATTCAATAAAAATGCTGATATTGGATTGCTTCAAGCGATTCTAGATACAGCTCATCGTGTTGATGAAGCGGTATACGAATTGCCGATTACAGAGACGGAACGTCGCAACATTAAAGCATCGGATATTGCAGATTTGACGAATCATGTGAATGCACATGGTAAAGCATTGTTTGCTGCAGCGTTTGTAACACATTTTAGTGGGGAAACACCACATTTACATGTGGATATCGCTGGTCCGGCGACAACAACGAAAAAAACATATAAGGGGCCCAAAGGACCGACAGGCTATATGATACCAACGATTGTGAATTGGTTAATATCAGAATATAAAGCGTAGATGTATTTGGGGAAATAGGTTAAAAGGACGAGTGAAATCTTTGGATAATAAAGGTGTCGGCTCGTTCTTTTTCGTATGTGAAGTGTTTTTGGACAATTTTGAAAAGACATATTGACTTAAGATATGACAATTGTTATATTGTATACACAATACTTTAATTTGGTAGCGAACTAAAGGAGTGGGTGGAATGAATGCTGTATTAATCGCAGTATTATTAATGATTGTTTTATGCTTATGTCGACTCAATGTCGTCATTAGTTTATTTATTAGTGCACTTGTAGGTGGCTTGGTTTCAGGGCTATCGTTAACAAACACAATTTCAGTATTTACAACAAATATTGTAGACGGGGCAGAAGTCGCACTTAGTTATGCTCTATTAGGGGGCTTTGCGGCACTGATTTCATATAGTGGTATTACAGACTATCTCGTACAAAAAGTCATTCGTGCAATTCGTGCAGAAGACACCAAAGTTTCTCGCATTAAAGTTAAAAGTGTGATTATTATCAGTTTACTTGCATTAAGTGTGATGAGCCAAAACCTCATCCCTGTACATATTGCATTTATTCCGATTGTTATCCCACCGTTACTTAGCTTATTTAATGAATTGAAAATGGATCGTCGTTTGATTGCCATTATTATTGGCTTTGGTCTTTGTTTTCCATATGTGTTACTCCCGTTTGGATTTGGACATATCTTCCATGAAATTATTCAAAAAGGGTTTGAAAAAGCAAATCATACAATTGAGTTTTCAATGATTTGGAAAGCAATGTTGATTCCAGCAAGTGGTTATATTATCGGTTTAGTTCTTGCTATGTTCTACTACCGTAAGCCACGAGAATACAAAACGATTCAAATGAATGAAGATGAAAATACAACTGAATTAAAACCTTACGTTCTTGTTGTTACAGTGATCGCCATTTTGGCAACATTCATTGTGCAAACAACAACTGACTCAATGATATTTGGGGCATTAGCTGGTGTTCTTGTATTCTTCCTATCAGGTGCATACGGCTGGAAAAACTTAGATGATCAATTTGTTGATGGCATTAAAATTATGGCCTATATCGGTGTTGTAATATTAACAGCAAATGGCTTTGCAGGTGTGATGAATGAAACAGGTGATGTACAAAAGCTTGTTGAAGGGCTCACAACGATTGCAGGCGACAATAAATTTATAAGTATCATTTTAATGTATGTAATAGGATTGATCGTCACATTGGGTATCGGTTCATCTTTTGCAACAATTCCAATTATTTCAGCTTTATTTATTCCGTTCGGTGAATCTATTGGTTTAAGTACGATGGCTTTAATCGCATTAATCGGAACAGCTAGTGCGTTAGGTGACTCTGGCTCACCTGCCAGTGATTCAACACTTGGACCAACAGCAGGCTTGAACATAGACGGTCAACATGATCATATTCGAGACACATGTGTACCTAACTTCGTATTTTACAATATCCCGCTTATCGTGATGGGAACAATTGCAGCACTTGTATTATAATACAAGTGAAGGTAGGGATGAGAGATGACTAACTTATTAGAGTTATTAGAAATGAAAATACTCGAACAGCGAGATGGTTTCATCAAGATGTCAATGCCAGTCAAAGACCAAGTGAAACAGCCTTTTGGTTATTTACACGGTGGGGCTACGATGGCGTTAGGAGAGACAGCTTGTTCGATCGGTTCAGCAAACCTTGTTGATACGACGAAAGAAATACCTGTGGGTTTAGAGATGAACACGAATCATATCAAGTCAGCGACAGATGGTTTTGTTTATGCGGAAGCCAATATTTTACATCAAGGACAGACAACACATGTATGGGATATTCGCATGACAGATGATCAGAATCGTTTAATCAGTGTGATGCGTGGGACGATTTTGATTAAGAAACTTAATAAATAGAGTAGAAATGGAATGGCGATAGGCTGTTCCATTTTTATTTGACAAGTTATGAAAATTTACAGATAGTATAACTAACGAAGGGGTGGATATATGTTAGAAACAGAACGACTATTGTTAGATATACCGTCAGAAGCGCACCTAACAGCAATTTTTAAAGTACATGCAGATCCAAGCACGCAACAATTCAATCCTGATGGGCCAGCAACACATATTGAACAATTTCGAAAAAGATATCAGACGTGGATTGCACACCATGATACACACCAATTTGGTTACTATATATTAATCGAAAAATTAATAGGTGAACCATTCGGGGTCTGTGGCTTACAGTACGCATATGTGCAAGGAGAAACAGTACTTAATGTATATTATCGAATTGCCACTGACAACACGAGAAAAGGGTTTGTGAAAGAAGCACTCACAGCAATTATTGATCATGTATGTCAATTAACAGAAGATCAATATAGAATGCTTGTTTTAACGAAGAAAGAAAATATACCATCAATTAAGACGGCAGAATCTTTAGGGCTTCAATATGATAAAACATTGGACAATTTGAATGGAGAAGGAAATGTCTTTTTCTTCAATAGATAGCATAAAAAACGTACAACCGCGTAGGCTGTACGTTTTTGTGGATGTTCACCTTTTGTGGTGGGATGGCATGAAATGCTATCCCGCCTTTTTTATGTTTTAAATCATTTGGATACAAAAAAAGCGCTCATGCCTCTATAATTTTAAGTGACTAAACAAAAAAATAAAGAGGAGACATGATGCGCCTATGTGTAATGATATATTAAAACTACTAAAAATAAAAGATGAAAATATTCAAGTTCTTAAGGTGGAAGAAGATGTAGAAGTGCGTGGTCGGCTTTCTACGGTTGTTTATGGAACACTTTCTTATACACCCAAAGCTTGTATGAAGTGTGGTTGTGTCAATGATGGGCAAATCCATAAGCATGGTAAACGCGTTTCGCGTTTAACACTATTAAAATCTCAAGAATCCAATGTTTATCTTAATTTAGCGAAAGAACGCTTTAAGTGTCTACATTGTTTAAAGACTTTTACGGCTCAAACAAACATTGTTGATAGTAACTGCTTTATTACCAACCGTGTGAAATTAGCGATTCAGGATAAACTCACACGTGTACAGTGTGAGATAGATATCGCTCATGATTGTAGTGTTTCACCGAGTACAGTTAAAAGATGTATTCATCAACTCTCACAATCATTAATAGTCAAACCTTCATCTGGATTGCCAAAACATATCTCCATAGATGAGTTTAAAAGCGTTAAGAACGTGACAACAGCGATGAGTTTTTTGTTTATAGATAATGAAACGAATCAGATTATTGATATCTTAGAAGATAGACGTATTCATAAACTCAAAGAGTACTTCTATCGCTTTGATCGACGTGAACGATTAGCTGTTAAAACTGTAACTGCTGATATGTATGAACCATACATCAACTTCATTCATGAAGTATTTCCAAATGCGATTTTGATCTTTGATCGCTTTCACATTGTTCAGCACCTTAATCGTGAATTAAATAAGCAACGTATTTCTGTAATGAATGCTTATCGCTATCGATCATCAACAGATTACACGAAAATGAAAAAGCACTGGAAACTCTTTCTTTCTGACAGGCAGGATATTAATAGTTATGAATACTTTTGGTCGAAGTCTTTCAAAACGTACACAACATCAAGAGATGTTTTAACATATCTACTAAGTCTTGATCAGCAGCTCTATGACACTTATATGTTAGTTCATCAACTTCGTGAAGCATTGAAACAATGTGACTGGTTACGTTTCAAAGAAACTTTAATGGGTGTCGAAAAGAAGCATGTATCACGTGGTGTTTGGCGTATCATTCGATTCTATAAGAAATACGAGTATGTCCTTTACTCAACAATCAAGTACCCGAAGTTTAACAATGGAGCGATTGAAGGTATCAATAATAAAATTAAGCTTATTAAACGTGTATCATATGGCTATCGCAACTTTAATAACTTTAAAGCGAGAATACTCATCATTTTTAAGCTGTATCAACGTTCTAAAAAGCAAGGGCTATTAAACTGTGTTGCATAAAGATTACCTAGTAATCACAACTTAACATGTCACAAACACTCATATAACTGTATAGTGTAAAATCATTTCTAATACGAGACGCCTAAGGCAACAAGCCGAACTGAAAATCCATTTTGGCTTCACTTATTCAATAAAGCCAAAATTAGTTGAAGTGAGGCGCCTTGGCAAGTGAGTATTAAAGAAATGATAGTACTCAAAAAGCGTACAATTAATGAATAACTGTACGCTTAAATGAATGTAATGATTACTACGTGTTATGATTAAGTTAAATATAAAATTAGTTACTTTAAATTATCTGCCCACCACAAAAAATGGACTTCCGTTTTTGTTTTATAGTTTGATACCTTTAAGATCTTCTTTGACTTCATCCAACTTTAATCGTTTGGAAGCAGGTGTTTTAAGATTATATGCGGCTTTTAGTACCATGTGACTGGCAATAGGTCCCGTAATGAATACGAAAACAATCCCGATCAACAGATGGAAGTTCACATAGCCTTCTTTACCGATAAAATAAATAAATGTACCAGTGAGCAACAACATGGTACCAAGTGTTGCTGCTTTACCTGCTGCGTGTGCACGAGAATATACATCGTCTAAGCGCAACATACCAATTGCAGCAAGTGCACTGAACAACGCACCAGTCATAACAAGGATAAGGCCGATACTAATCACGATTGTTTCTGTCATGTTCAATCACCTCTCCTTTATCCATGAATTTTGCGAAAACTGCTGTTCCTAAAAAGGCAAGGATACCAATCAGCAAGATAGCAACGATCATATATCGTGTGCCTAAAATGATGGAGAACAGGCCAATGACTGCCATTAATTGGATACCGATAGCATCAAGTGCAACAACACGATCAGGCAATGATGGCCCCATGATGACGCGTACAAGGATGGCTAAAATAGAGAGTACGACAATGACAAGTGCAATAATTATAAAAATATCATAGTTCATCATATTCACCGACCTCTCTGACCGCTTTTTCAAGCGACCCTTTAATTGCAGCGACTTCTTCTTCCTTCGTCGAGAAGTCTAAGCAATGGATATACAGGCGTTTCATATCATCGTTGACACCAATAACAACAGTTCCTGGAGTCAAAGTAATCAAGTTAGAAAGTAACGCAACTTCCCATTTATGTTTCAAGTCTGTTTCATAGACAAAAAATGCTGATTCATTTTTGATTTGAGGTTGAAGAATAATACGCAATACGCCAATGTTCGCCTTGATTAATTCTGAGATAAAAACGAAGACGAGCTTGATTACGTTGTAAAGCGTGATGACGTAAAAGCGACCTGGTAGTAGCTTTCGCATGAGAAAGACAAGCCCCATTGCGAATAAATAACCAAGTATGAATGAGTTCATCGTGTAGCTACCTGATAGAAACAACCAAAAGATAGCGAGTGCTAAGTTGACAACGATTTGTACTGCCATATTATTTCACCTCCAATACACTATTGATATACGTTTCTGGTTGGTAGAATGACTTCGCTGCTTCTGCCACAATCGGATAAAGTTCACCAGCAAGTAATCCAAAAGCAACTGTAATGACAACTGCTAAAATCGATACTGCAAGCAATCCTCTGTGATGTAAGTGAGGGTTATAAACATAACCATAACTTTTACCGAAAAAGCCCTTCAGGAAGATATTAATCACTGAATATAGAACAACAAGACTCGATAACAACACGATAATACCACTGACATAAAAGCCTTGTTCAAACGTCGCTTGGACGATGTATAGCTTACCGTAGAAGCCACTGAATGGTGGGATACCAGCTAAGCTTAATGCAGCAATAAAGAACGTCCATCCGAGTACCGGATAGTGATGAATTAACCCACCAAAGTCACGCAAATCTGTTGTTTTAGTAATTTTATACATAATACCAATTAAGAAGAACAATGCTGCTTTCACAAGCATATCATGAATTGTGTAGTAGATTGCCCCTACGATACCCGTTTCATTCATCATTGCCACACCAACAAGAATGACACCGACCGCAATCATAATGTTGTATAAAATGATGCGTTTTGTATCTCTAAAGCCAACAGCCCCCACACAGCCAAAAATGATAGTTAATAAGGCGAGTGCAAGAATTGTGTAGTGAGAGAATGTCAATGTGTCATGGAAGAACAAGCTCATCGTACGTGCAATCGCATAAACACCAACTTTTGTGAGTAATGCCCCAAAGAATGCGATAATCGCAAATGGTGGTGCATAGTACGCACCTGGCAACCAAACATACATTGGGAATGCCCCCGCTTTTGTTGCGAACACGAAAATAAATAAAATAAAGACGATGCTCACAAGTCCAGGATGTGACTGGTAAACTTCATTCAATTTAACACTAATATCTGCCATATTTAATGTGCCAACAACTGAGTATAAAATCCCAACAGCCATGACGAAAAATGCAGATGAAACAACGTTAACGAGTAAGTATTTGACACTTTCTTGAAGTTGAATCTTAGTTCCGCCAATCACCATTAATCCATATGAAGCCATTAAGAAGACTTCAAAAAAGACGAACAGGTTGAAAATATCGCCTGTAATAAAGGCCCCGTTAATACCTGTTAACATGAACATCACAGTAAAGTAATAGTAATAAGTTTCACGGTGTAATCCAATAGACTGATATGAGAATAAAATGATTAAGAGTGTAATAATTACACTAGTTGTTACAAGTAAAGCACTAAATAGATCGAGCACAAACACAATACTATACGGTGCTTTCCATGAACCGAGTTCCAATACAATCGGGTGTCCAGCTTGCCATACATTGTACAAGTTCCACAAAGCAAACCCTAATGTTACAAGTATACCTGTTAAGGCAACATATCGCTTAATGTAAGGGCGTAACCCGATGAAAATCAACAATATTGCTGTAATAACTGGCACAACGAGTACCATAACAAGTAAGTTCTCATTCATCATCATCTTGTGGTACCCCCTTCATACGTTCTACGTTATCTGTGCCAAGTTCTTTATAGCTTCTAAATGCCAAAACTAAGAAGAATGCTGTAACAGCAAACGAAATAACGATTGCTGTTAAAATCAAGGCTTGTGGGATTGGATCGACATAATTGCTTACGCCTTTTTCATAAATAGGAACGCGACCTGTCTTCAATCCACCCATAGTTAAAATAAATAAGTTTGCGGCATGAGATAGCAATGCTGTTCCAATAATAATTCTGATAAGACTTTTAGACAGAATGAGATAAACACTAATAGAAGTTAAGAAGCCACAAACAAAAATTAATACTATTTCCATTACTCATTCTCTCCAATCGTTAGAATTATTGTCATGACAGTTCCCACAACTGCTAATAATACACCTGTATCAAAGATAACAGCTGTATGCAGGTGCATCGGTGCTAATAGGGGAAGGGGAATGTCAACAGACGTATGTGTGAAGAAGTTTTTACCATATGTCCAGCTCAACATTGGTGCAATCACACAAAACGTCAAACCGAGTGCGATTAACTTTTTAAAATCCCAAGGAAAAACTTTACGCAAGGTCTTCACATCAAATGCCACCGCTATGATGACAAGTGAGCTTGAGACGAGAAGTCCCCCGATAAAGCCACCACCTGGAGTATAATGACCGGCTAAGAAAAGTGAGAAACCGAACATCATGATTAAGAAAAAGATAATCAGTGCTGAATATTGAGATATCAAATCATTTTTTTGCCTGTTCAATTTTCTCCACCCTTTCATAACCATTTTTGTGTTTCGCACGTAGCTTAATCAACGTGTAAATACCCATTCCTGCGATACCGAGTACTGAAGACTCAAACAATGTATCCATACCACGAAAGTCCACGAGGATAACGTTAACCATATTTTTACCTTCTGCAAGATCATATACATGTTCTTTATAGAAACTACTGATTGATTCGAAGTGACGGTTACCGTATGCAATTAATCCTAAAATTGTTACGACAGTTCCGACACCAATTGAAATTAAAACATTTCCTACTTTATATGATGTCGTTTCGTTATAACGACTCATATTTGGTAAGTGATAGAAACATAATAAGAACAATGCAGTTGAGATGGTTTCAACGACGAATTGTGTCAATGCCAAGTCAGGTGCATTGAAGAAAATGAAGAAAATCGCCATTGAGTAGCCGACCGCACTTAACATGATAATACTGAACAAACGAGAGCGCGCAAACATAATCATAGTTGCTGCGACAATAATTGTAATAACAGAAATCATTTCGTAGAGACGTACCGGTGAAACCTTCACAAAATCGAGGGAGAACGGTACAAAGATGAGTGTCACAAATGTGATAGCAATCATCATAAAGAAAATAATAACGAGATTATTACGAATAAAGCCTGTCATATATGTGCGTGTAATTTGTGTCGCATAGTACGGTGTATAACGACCTGTTTGATCATACCAGTGATTTAATGTAATCGCTGTTGGTAATTTACGTAAAACAGGTACCCATTTGTTGAACGTCAGTAACAGGACTGCACCGATGATATAAATGAGTAGTGTCGCAAAAAATGCTGGCGTGAAGCCGTGCCACATATGAAATTCTGCATGTACCGTATCGACGTTTGCAATTGCCTTCGCAGCTGGTTCGACAAATGGTGCAGATACCAAGCTAGGGAATAAACCAATTGCGATAACCAAAGTAGCTAAGATTGTTGGTGATATATTCATTAAAATCGATGCCTCATGTGCTTTATGAGGTAACTTATCTGGTGTGTATTCACCAAGGAATATTTCAGAGATAAATTTAAATGAATAGACAAATGTAAACATACTACCAACAATGGCTACGATTGGTAATAATAAACCGATCGAACTTAAATTAAAAATGCCAGAATCAGTAACGGTAATCATTGACTCTAAAAATTGTTCTTTTGATAAGAAACCGTTAAATGGTGGAACCCCCGCCATACTGAGTGATGTGATAATTGATAGCGTAAATGAGATTGGCATAATCGTCATCAGACCGCCTAGTTTTTTAATATCACGTGTTCCAGTTGCATGGTCAACTGCACCCGTAATCATGAACAATGCACCTTTGAATGTAGCATGGTTGATCAGGTGGAACACGGCAGCACTAAATGCTGCGACATACAACTGACTGTCTGCACCTTCAAAGTGGTAGCTGACAGCACCAATACCGAGCATTGACATAATCATACCGAGTTGTGAAACAGTTGAAAATGCGAGAATTCCTTTTAAATCTTGTTGTTTTGTTGCATTGAGTGATCCCCAGAAAAGTGTTACGAGACCAAACGCTGTGACCGTCCAAATCCAACCTTGTGACACAGCAAAAATAGGTGTTAAGCGTGCGATTAAATAAATACCAGCTTTAACCATTGTTGCTGAGTGAAGGTAAGCACTGACTGGTGTTGGTGCTTCCATCGCATCAGGTAACCAAATATAAAATGGGAACTGTGCAGATTTTGTCATCGCACCAAGAATAATAAATACCATTGCAAGCACGAAGAAAGGTGATGATTGAATGTCAGAAACTTGTGAAATGATTTCACGAATACGCCAAGATCCTGTTGCTTGATGCAATAAGATAAAGCCACCGAGTAATGATAATCCACCAAAAACAGTGATCATCATTGACTTCATCGCACCATACAATGACTTTTCTTTGTGACGCCAGAATGAGATGAGCAAGAAACTAGAAAATGATGTCAATTCCCAGAAAAAATATAAAACTAAAAGGTTATCTGAAAGAACGACACCGAGCATCGCACTCATAAAGATTAAAAGGTAACAGTAGAAGTTACCAAGTTGCTCTTTTTCACTAAGATAGCTGATAGAATAGAGCACGACAAGGCTTCCAATACCAGTTATTAACAAACTGAATAAAAGGCCAAGCCCATCTACATAAATGTCAAAGTTCATACCGATTTGTGGCATCCATGCAGCGGACTGTTCTGTATATTGTCCGGACATAGTAGGTTTGATATACGATAAAAAGTATATAAACAACACAAAAGGAATCGGTAACACAAACCACCCCAAATGAATCCGCTTATAAAAGCGATACAAGACAGGGATGAGTAGTGCAGATATCAGCGGTAACAGCACCGCAATATGTAACCAACTCATAAATTGTCCTCCTTAAAAAATAATACGATATGCTTATTATACATGATAATGAATAGTGTGAAAAACATGACAGGTCGCATATATATGCATGTTTCCGTCGCTTTTAAATAAGAAGAAATACAGAAAAATTTATTTAAAATCAACTTTGTATTGTCGTGTGTAATCAACTTTTAAATTATTCAGACATTGTAATGCCGCACGTGAATAAGCCGTATCTGATTCTTGTAAGTCGTGTTCTAACTTTGTTAACGCTTGTTGAAGTGAAACAGTATAGTCTTGGACTTCACCTTCAAACGGCTTTAGTTTACTTTGTGTTGTGTAACGTTTTTCATAAAGGCTTAATGCTTTGCGCTCATGAAAGAACACACCTTCTACTTCGTTTGGGCTGTGTAAATCCCCTTGCTTAGGATGTTTGATGACTTGAACAACCTTAACTAACACTTGATCGCTTGTATCATCAACAACCTCCACAGCATAAACACCAGATTTATGTGCAAAACGATAAAGCATGTTAATTCCATCCTTTCTTAAATATGTTAAAATATAGAGTATATTTAATTTTATCATGAATGGAGCATTAAAATGACAAACTATCCACAATTAACAAAAGAAATACAAGATAACGAGATTAAAATAGTTATGCATACGAATAAAGGGGATATGACTTTAAAATTATTCCCAGAGATTGCACCAAAAACTGTTAAAAACTTCGTGGAACTTTCTAAAAAAGGTTACTACGACGGCATTACATTCCACCGTGTTATCAATGACTTTATGATTCAAGGTGGCGACCCAACTGCAACTGGTATGGGTGGTGAAAGTATCTATGGCGGACCATTTGAAGATGAGTTCTCTATGGAAGTTTTTAATATCTACGGTGCGCTATCAATGGCAAATGCGGGTCCTGGTACAAATGGTTCACAATTCTTTATTGTGCAAATGAAAGATATTCCAGCACAAATGGCTGATCAACTAGAAAATGGTGGATGGCCTAAAGAAATTGCTGAAGCATATCGTGAAAAAGGTGGTACACCTTGGTTAGACCAAAAACATACAGTATTTGGTCAACTGATTGAAGGTGAAGATACATTAGAAGATATCGCAAGTGTAAAAGTGGGTCCACAAGACAAACCAATGTATGACGTTGTGATTGAATCAATTGATATTGAAGAATAAGAAGTGATAAGGAGTATGCATCATGTCTAACAACGAATTAAATATTCACTTATATCAGCTGTTGGCAGCATGGAATCCGATGAACTTTGATGATCCAACAATGGGAGATGCAGAGGTTTATGAAATGATGGATGCCGTTCATCACTATGGTGAACCGACTGAAATTGCAGAAGCCTTTCAACAAATCTTTCAGTTTTCGTTTGAAGTGTCGCTTCCAAAAGATGCATGCTTACAAAAAGCAAGAGAAGCCGTGCAATTACAACAATCTTGTGAAGTGATTTAAAATAATAACCCCAGATGTAGCGTGAGTCGCAATGTCTGGGGTTATATATGTAGTATCGTATCATTTTTAAATTGTAGTGATTGACTTCGATTTTTAATCACGCTATAATTATCTCGAAATCGAAATAATAGTAAGCTGGGTGAAGATGTGGATAGAGTAGAAGAATCATTAAAAGCGTTTGTAGGTATTAAACGTACAAATGATATGTTAGACCGAATAGTTAAGCAAGATATGAAAAACTATGGTTTGAATGTGACTGAATTTGCAGTTATGGAACTTTTATATCACAAAGGTGAACAACCTATTCAGAAAGTCAAAGATCGTATTCTTATCGCAAGTAGCAGTACAACATATGTCATCGATCAACTAGTTAAGAAAGGTTATGTCATTCGTCGACAAAATCCTAAAGATAAACGTGTCATATATGCAGTTTTGACGGAAAAAGGACATGAATTAATGCATGAAATCTTTCCACAACACGCTCAAACAATCGAAAAAGTATTTGCTACCCTAAATGATGAAGAACTTGTTGTGTTACGAAAAGCATTAAAAAAGATTAACACAAATTCTACTGTGTAGGATCTGCGTATTTTTTGTTAGGAAAAATGACTATCAAGGAGAGGTTACATGCTTACGAACAAAGAGAGCTTTCGATTACTTTACCAATCAATTAAAGAATTATCGGAACGAATGAATGATGATCCGTTAGAAACAAACTCAATTAGTTTGTTGCTGTTAGATTTTGACTTTAAGCATGAAGTTTTTGATACATTATTTTTAGCATTTTCGAGATATATAGACAAAGTGAAGATAGAAGACATTAGTCATGGAGAACTTTTAAATTTAATAGATAATACAATCCCAGAAGATAGGGAACTAAATACATTTATAAAAAATAAAATCATCATTGGTTTTGCAAATAATTATTTCCCAGAATTACATGTTTTAGCGAGTGAAATAAAGTCTGACATGCGATATTCGGTTGCACAAAAATTGCAAGAAAACTAGATGATCGTTTTTAAATATTTGTTAGTAACTGACAAACTGTAAAATTTGATATAGAAAATAAATAAACCTAGATGCGTGTCTTTGGCATCTAGGTTTTTATGTACGTGTTTACTTAGATGAATCTTCAATTCGGTTCATAGATTGTTCCACCCAAGTTGGCAACCGTTCTGCTAAAGATTGAAACCCATACTTCTCAGTTTCTTTAATCTCATCCAATACTGAACGTTTCACTTTTTTACGTTCATAATTCTTAAAATAATCATTGTCTCTTAGTGATAGGTTTAACTTCCCAGCATCATCTATTGAAATAATCTTTGCTTTAACGATTTGACCGGGGGTTAAAAGTTTTTTTAAATTATGGACATAATCATTCATGACTTCAGATATATGAATTAATCCTTCAGTATTGTCAGGGGTTTCAACAAAAGCGCCGTAGGGTTGAATACCAGTCACACGCACCTTGATATGTTGACCGACATGATACTGTTTCTTCAACATGCATAACCCCTTATATGATTAAAATTTAACATATTTATAATAGCATATTTCAGAAAATTATCCTAATTAAAGAGTGCATAATTTAAATAAATAACTAAGGGAAATTGTATGTGAATTCGTACTGATATCGACATGTTTTAGAGCGATGCCTCAACATTATTCATATAGTTAGATATAATTAATTTAAATTATAAAATAAAGGTGGGGAAACATATGAAAGTGTTAATTGTTTATGCACATCCAGAACCCAA
This sequence comes from Staphylococcus muscae, assembly GCF_003019275.1. Taxonomy (NCBI): domain Bacteria; kingdom Bacillati; phylum Bacillota; class Bacilli; order Caryophanales; family Staphylococcaceae; genus Staphylococcus; species Staphylococcus muscae. The sequence goes on from NZ_CP027848.1 coordinate 2,028,743, forward strand.
GTCGTTTAATGCTGCTTTAAAAGACACAGCGATTCAAACGTTAAAGCAAGAAGGTCATAAAGTGAAAGTGTCTGATCTTTATGAGATGAATTTTAATCCAGTCGCACAAAAAGAAGATTTCACAGAGTTAAGTGATAAAGCATTTTTTAAATATGCGAAAGAGCAACAACATAGTTATCAGAACGATACATTAAATCCTGTGATAAAAGAAGAATTCGAAAAATTATTGTGGGCAGATTTCGTTATTTTTCAATTTCCTTTATGGTGGTTTAGTGTACCGGCTATTCTAAAAGGCTGGTTTGATAAAGTTTTATTATTCAGTGGCGTATATGGGGGAGAGTATGGTAGATATAACGAAGCAAGACTGACGGATAAACTTGCGATGATTAGTACAACAACAGGTTCACCAGAAGGAAGTTACGCATCCAATGGATTTTCTGGGGATATCCATGAACAGATATTATTTCACATCAATCATGGGATGTTTTATTTTACTGGTATGACACCATTAGAACCATTTGTAGCTTACACAGTGAGTCATAGCGAAGAAGATCGTAAAAACTATCTTAAAGAATTTGAGGAAAAATTAAAAAATATTGAGCAAATAAAACGCATTGAGTATCCGAAGCTTGAAGCATTTGATGAAAATGGACAGTTGAAGTCCTAATTTTAAAAGTGAATTTACAAGATTATAACAAAGTGATATGTGCAAAAGAATATGTAAACGATCATTAGCTTATTATGTATTGCATTAAAACCTCTCATTTTTAAATTGGGAGGTTTTATACTATATATGATATATGAGGTGATAGATAACGATGTTTTTTCAAAAATAAGTTCTCTAATAGTTGAATTTTGTCTAAATTATGGCTATAATGCTTGTAAATGAAAGCGCTTTTATATGATGGTAATAATCATGGAAGCAAGGATTTTGACTGACGTATAATGGTAGTGAAAATGTTTTGTTAAGATTATTCTGTAAAGACTGAATATTCTTTTACAAATAATCATCAAATATGTCATGATAAGTGTATAGCTTTCTCAAAAACAAAGGAGGATTTTGAATGATTCCATATAAACATGAACCATTTACAGATTTCACAAAAGAGGAGAACCGTACTGCCTATTATCGTGCCCTTGAAAAAGTGGAAAGTGAATTAGGCAAAACGTACCCACTTATTATTGGTGGCGAACGTGTGTACACTGACGATACAACACGTGTGTACAACCCATCAAATAGAGAAGAAACAATTGGTTATGTTTCTAAAGCGTCAAGAGAGCATGCTGAACAAGCATTAGAAGCGGCAAAAGAAGCGTTTAAAACATGGAGAAATGTTGATCCAAAAGTACGTGCGAATGTATTATTCCGTGCGGCTGCAATCACTAGAAAACGCAAGCATGAATTTTCGGCATTGTTATCTAAAGAAGGCGGTAAGCCTTGGAAAGAAGCAGATGCGGATACAGCGGAAGCAATTGACTTCATGGAATACTATGGCCGTCAAATGCTTGAATTAAAAGATGGCAAGCAAGTAAACAGCCGTCCAGGTGAATATAACCAATTCGATTATCTTCCAGTAGGTGTAAGTGTTGTTATCTCACCATGGAACTTTGCATATGCAATTATGGCTGGTACAACAGTTGCTCCGGTTGTAACTGGTAACACAGTATTATTAAAACCATCATCAAACACACCAATTATTTCTTATAAATTTATGGAAGTATTAGAAGAAGCTGGTTTACCAAAAGGTGTTGTAAACTGGATCCCTGGTTCTTCTAGTGAAATTGGAGACTTCTTAATTGAAAATAAAGATGTTGGCTTAATTTCATTCACAGGTTCTAAAAATGTCGGTAAAGAAATTATTCAAAAAGCTGCGGTTATCCAAGAAGGTCAAAACCACATCAAGCGTGTGATTGCTGAAATGGGTGGTAAAGACGCACTTGTTGTTGATAGTGAAGCAGATCTTCAAGTTGCGACAGATGCAATTGTGTACTCAGCATTTGGATTCTCTGGACAAAAATGTTCGGCATGTTCACGTGTTATCGCACACCAAGATATTTATGATGAATTATTAGAACGTGTGAAAGCAGAAACTGAAAAAATCAAAGTAGGTAACGCTTCAGAGCCAGATACTTATGTGGGTCCTGTTATCGATCAAAAATCTTTAGACAAAATCAAAAAATATATTGAAATTGGTAAAGAAGAAGGTCGCCTTGTAACAGGTGGTAACACTGATGAAGAAAAAGGTAACTTTGTACATCCAACAATCTTTGCAGACTTAGATCCAAACTCTCGCATCATGCAAGAAGAAATCTTTGGACCTGTTGTTGGATTCACAAAAGTAAAAGATTTTGATGAAGCAATTCAAGTCGCTAACGATACAGAATACGGATTAACAGGTGGCGTTATTTCTAACAATAGAATGAAGTTAGAACAGGCACGTCGTGATTTCATGGTAGGTAACTTATACTTTAACCGTGGTTGCACAGGTGCTGTCGTAGGCTACCAACCATTCGGTGGATTCAAAATGTCAGGTACAGACTCAAAAGCGGGTGGACCAGACTACTTAGTACTTCATATGCAAGGTCGCACAGTTTCTGAACATTTATAAAAAAGTCAACGGTCTGAAATAAAGTGATTAGTGTTTTGAATGCTGTTCATTCAGATGTGTGTTTCAAGCAACACTGACAATTGTTTTCAACCGATGTTGATGATATGAAATGAGGGTATGTCTTTACAGAGTATTTAAAACGAATGAGGACGTTTTTGAGCTGTGAATGATATACCCTACATTTATATAGATTTAGAAGTAAAGGGGAGAATACACGTGACAAACAAATCAGAGTCAATTATTGAGTTAACAAATCATTACGGTGCACACAACTATTTACCATTGCCAATCGTCATTTCAGAAGCAGAGGGTGTATGGGTAAAAGATCCAGAAGGTAAAAAATATATGGATATGTTAGCTGCTTATTCTGCGGTTAACCAAGGACACCGTCATCCGAAAATTGTACAAGCACTCAAAGATCAAGCTGACAAAGTAACACTTGTGTCTCGTGCATTTCATAGTGATAACTTAGGGGAATGGTACGAAAAAATTTGTAAACTTTCAGGTAAAGAAAAAGCACTTCCTATGAACACGGGTGCAGAAGCTGTTGAAACAGCATTAAAAGCGGCACGTCGTTGGGCGTATGAAGTGAAGGGTATTAAGCCGAATGAAGCGGAAATCATTGCGATGGTGGGGAACTTCCATGGTCGTACGATGGCACCAGTATCAATTTCATCAGAAAAAGAATATCAACGTGGCTATGGCCCATTGTTAGAAGGGTTTCAAAATGTGCCATTCGGTGACATTGAAGCTTTAAAAGAAACAATTAATGAAAATACTGCAGCAGTATTAATTGAACCGATTCAAGGTGAAGCAGGGATTAATATCCCACCTGAAGGTTATTTAAAGCAAGTGCGTGAGTTGTGTGATGAACACAATGTCCTATTTATTGCGGATGAAATTCAAGCTGGTTTAGGACGTACGGGTAAGTTGTTTGCCACTGATTGGGATAATGTGAAGCCAGATGTGTATATTTTAGGTAAAGCACTTGGTGGCGGTGTATTCCCGATTTCTGTTGTATTAGCGGATAAGGAAGTACTTGATGTTTTCACACCAGGTTCTCACGGTTCTACATTTGGTGGAAACCCACTCGCATGTGCTGCTTCAATTGCAGCACTAGATGTCATTGTGGATGAAGACTTGCCAGGACGTTCACAAGAACTTGGTGAATATTTCAAAAATGCGCTGCTTGAAATTGATCATCCTTCAATTAAGGAAGTTCGTGGTCGTGGTTTATTTATCGGTGTTGAGTTACATGAAAATGCACGTCCATACTGTGAACGCTTGAAAGAAGAAGGTATTTTATGTAAAGAAACTCATGATACAGTGATTCGTTTTGCACCACCATTGATCATCACTAAAGAAGAGTTAGATTATGCGATTGAAAAAGTGAAAAAGGTCTTTTCACAATCTAAGTAATTAACAAGAATCATTATAAATAAAAGACTTTAAAAAAGATTGGCATATGTTACAATACTCATGTAAGCGAAAACAAAAGTAGGAAAAAGAGGCGAGATGGATCATGTCTGAAAAAAATAATCTAGTGACGTCAACGCAAGGTATCATTAAGGAAGCGATGCACAAATTGGGCTTTGATGATGGAATGTATGAGTTGATCAAAGAACCTTTAAGATTTTTAACAGTACGTATTCCAGTAAGAATGGATGATGGAACTGTTAAAACTTTCACAGGGTATCGTGCACAACATAATGATGCTGTTGGACCAACTAAAGGTGGCGTTCGTTTCCACCCGGATGTAGATGAAGAAGAAGTAAAAGCATTGTCTATGTGGATGACGTTAAAATGTGGTATCGTTGACCTTCCATATGGTGGAGGTAAAGGGGGCATTATCTGTGACCCACGTCAAATGAGCATCCATGAAGTGGAACGCTTATCACGTGGTTACGTACGTGCGATTTCACAAATTGTAGGACCAACAAAAGATATCCCAGCACCAGATGTTTTCACAAACTCTCAAATCATGGCTTGGATGATGGATGAATACAGCCAAATGGATGCATTTAACTCTCCAGGATTTATCACAGGTAAACCAATCGTGTTAGGTGGTTCACAAGGTCGTGACCGCTCAACAGCATTAGGTGTTGTTATTGCGATTGAAGAAGCTGCGAAACGCCGTGGTAAAACAATTAAAGATTCACGTATTGTGATTCAAGGATTTGGTAATGCAGGTAGTTTCTTAGCTAAGTTCTTAAATGATGCAGGTGCTAAGATTGTAGGTATCTCTGATGCTTACGGTGCGTTACACGATCCTGAAGGTTTGGATATTGACTACTTATTAGACCGTCGCGATAGTTTCGGTACAGTAACAAACTTATTCGAAGAGACAATTACAAACAAAGAATTGTTTGAATTAGATTGTGACATTTTAGTACCGGCAGCGATTGCTAATCAAATCACAGCGGATAACGCTGGTGACATTAAAGCAGACATCGTTGTAGAAGCAGCAAACGGACCAACAACACCAGAAGCAACAAAAATCTTAACTGAACGTGGTATTTTATTAGTACCAGACGTACTTGCGAGTGCGGGTGGTGTAACAGTATCATACTTCGAGTGGGTTCAAAACAACACAGGTTATTACTGGTCTGAAGAAGAAGTGAACGAAAAGTTACGTGAAAAACTTGTAACGGCATTTGATACAATTTACAGCTTAGCAGAAAACCGTAAAATCGATATGCGTCTTGCCGCATACATTGTAGGTATTAAACGCACAGCTGAAGCAGCAAGATATCGTGGTTGGGCATAAAATAATAAATTTTTAAAACAGGAGCTGAGCGCTATGTGGCAGCTCCTGTTTTAAGTTGTAGAAATAAGTATAATCTCAGTAGATGTCTGAAGTGAAAATGCGTTTTTAAAATCATGCCAGTGGGACATAATTTTTTATAGAGAAAAAGTTTATGTCCCACTCTCTATTTTTTAGGATTCATTGATGATGTTGCTGTAAATATCGGGATAGTTTGTAAAAAGACCTGTTACACCATAATCATTTAAGCGTTTCATTGATTCGGCATCATTAACGGTATATGGATGAATATGAAAACCGTGACGACGTAATAGTTGTGTATTTTGTGCTGTTAAGTCTTTATAGTCGGGTCCGACACCAATCGCATAGCTACTAATGTATGCAAGGTCATTATCACTGTATTGTTGCAATTCACCAACATCCATTAATTGAACGAGCGGAATGTTAGGATACAAATTGTGTAATTTCAATAAACTCTCTTGAGAAAATGATTGAATGACGACCTTACCTTTACTCAGATGATTTTTCTTATCTAATCCATGCTTTTTAAGTGCTGACAATAGTTTTTCTTCCATTCCTGGATAGACATCAGGGGACTTCGTTTCGATATAATAGTTCGTTTGTGTGCCATATCGGGAAAAGATTTCATCTAAAGTCGGTACTTGTTGACCAACGTAATCTTGATTTTGCTGATCCGGGTATGCTGTATTAAACCACGAACCGGCATCCAGTTGTTTTAATTCATCAAGTGTATAATCAGACACACGGCCTGTTCCGTTTGTCGTACGGTCAACTGTTTCATCGTGCATCGCAACTAAATGCCCATCTTTCGTCATTTGTAGGTCAATTTCTAAATAGTCTGCACCCATTTCACGCAAGCTTTTATCATATGCTGTAAATGTATGTTCTGGTGCATAACCACTTGCACCACGATGTCCAATATTCACATGTGATTTGTTAAGTACATTTTGATGACTTGGAGAAAGATAAGAAGCTTGCTGATTGTTATGGCTATTTTTCATTACGTTTGCATGAGCAAAATTTGAAGTAATGAGTGGTGATACTAATAGTGAAGCAGTTAATCCAGCTGATACAAGAACTTTTGAAGTATATTTCATTAAAATGCCTCCTTAAAATGGAATATACTACTAAGTTAAAAATTTATATTATTAACTGCAAGTGAATTAATTGAAAATTTATAATATTTACAAAGACTTAAAAAAGGACAGCTGCCGATTGAACTAAAACTGCGATCGTATTTGCTAGTTTGTTTTTCTTCTATTCTCCTAGCGTTGCTACCATGACAGCTTTAATTGTATGGAGTCTATTTTCTGCTTCTTGAAAGACAACGGATTGATTACTTTCAAATACTTCGTTTGTAACTTCCATTTCAGTGAGTCCATATTTTTCATAAATTTGTTTGCCGATGATTGATTCCGTATTATGAAATGATGGTAGGCAATGTTCAAAAATAGTATTTGGATTCTCGGTTTTATTCATTAACGCTTGAGTCACACGATAGGGCTCTAACAATTTGATACGCTTTTCCCAAACTTCTTCAGGTTCTCCCATAGATACCCAAACATCTGTATAAATGACATCAGAACCTTTTACACCTTTATCGATATCATCTATTACAAGAATTTTACCACCATTTTTTTCAGCAATATTTTTGCATTGTCTTAATCGATCGTCTGTGGGATTTAAAGCTTTAGGACATACAAGGTGAAATGTCATGCCCATAATTGCAGCCCCTTGCATTAATGCATTTGCTACATTGTTACGTCCGTCGCCAACGTAGGTGAAGTGCATTTGATTGTATGGTTTTTTTAAAACTTCTTTAGCTGTCAAAAAGTCAGCAAGTACTTGTGTAGGGTGATCGTCATCTGTTAAACCATTCCATACGGGAACACCAGAATATTTTGCTATGTCTTCCACCACTTGTTGTGAAAAGCCACGATATTCAATGCCATCATACATGCTCCCCAATACACGAGCGGTGTCTTTGATAGATTCTTTTATGTCCATTTGTGAGCCTGTTGGTCCAAGATAAGTGACATGTGCACCTTGATCATATGCTGCTATTTCGAATGCACAGCGTGTACGGGTTGAGTCTTTTTCAAAAATAAGCGCAATATTTTTACCTTTTAATTTTTGTTGCTCTATTCCTGTATATTTTGCATATTTCAGCTCTGCAGATAAATCAAGCAAAAATTGTATATCATCTTGTGAGAAGTCTAGTAATGTTAAAAAGTCTTTATTTTTTAAGTGTTTCATGGTGTATCTCCTTTCCTGATGTTACAATATTATATTTAGAATATTCTGAAATGAGAAGGTATATTTAAATTAAAAAGAAATCTTTATTTCGCTTGGTAAAAAGGGATGAGGATTTTTTAGGATGATTTATTTTTACCATGTTTATTAATGAGTGTGATGTGTGTCAAATTGAGACTTCAAAAATATATAAAAAGGGGATAAGTATATTGAATATAAAGAAGCCTTTAGATGTGCTGCTTTATATACTTATCTTATCCCTGTTCAATTAATTATAAATGTTGTTTTGCAACTTCGATTTGGTGTTTAACCGCATCTTGACCTGTTGCACCATAGCTTTTACGACGTTTAACTGCTTCATCTGGTTGGAGATATGTGTAAATATCTTCATCAATTTCTGGTGCTTGTGCTTGATAGACATCTAACGGTACATCAAGAAGATATAAATTATTTTGAATAGACCAGAGTACGAGTTTACCAACAATTTCATGTGCGTCTCTGAATGGAATGCCTTTCATCACGAGGTAGTCAGCTAACTCAGTTGCATTTGAAAAATCTTGTCTGATCGTTGTAGCCAATCTGTCTGTATTGACGGACATACTTGCTACCATACCTTCAAAGATTTTCAATGAACCTTTCAGTGTATGAACAGCATCAAATAGTCCTTCTTTATCTTCTTGCATATCTTTGTTATATGCTAATGGTAAACCTTTTAGTGTCATGAGCATACTCATCAAATGTCCTGTTGTACGGCCTACTTTACCTCGAATGAGTTCAGCCATGTCTGGGTTTTTCTTCTGTGGCATAATAGATGAACCTGTTGAAAACGCATCTGATAGCGTGACAAACTTCGCTTCTTCAGATGACCAAAAAATAATTTCTTCTGCAAAACGTGAAAGGTGGACCATGGTTAAGCTAATGTTGTGTAATGTTTCTACGATGTAATCACGATCACTAACGGCATCCAAACTATTTTCATAAATACCACCAAACCCAAGTAAGGATTGTGTTTCATGTCGATCGATTGGATATGTTGTACCACTTAACGCAGCAGCACCCAATGGAGATAAGTCAATACGTTTTAATGCATCTGTAAATCTCGATTTATCACGCTCTAACATCCAAAAATAAGTCATGATATGATGTGCAAATGAGATAGGCTGGGCACGTTGTAAATGTGTATAGCCAGGCATAATCGTATCAATATGTTGTTCTGCTAATGTAACAATTGTTTGTTGGAAAGAAGTGATACCTGTGATGATATTTTGAACTTCTTTTTTTGTATATAAATGCATATCTGTTGCAACTTGATCATTACGGCTTCGTCCTGTATGCAATTTACCACCGACAGAGCCAACACGTTGAATGAGTTCATGTTCGATGTTGAGATGGATATCTTCGAGAGACTCTTGTAAAGGAACTTTGTCGTCATGGATATCTTGTTGAATAACTTTAAGCTCTGAGATGATCGTGGAAGCCTCGTCCTGCGTTAAAATGCCTTGATTTGCGAGCATTGTAGCATGGGCGATACTTCCTTGAATATCCTCATCTACTAAGTTTTTATCAAAATGGATAGATGCATTAAACGCATCTACCCAATCTTCTGGTTTTTCTTCAAATCTACCGCCCCATGCTTTTTTACTCATCTGCATAACCTCCGTGTAACATTGCATTTACTTGTGTTGGTAAACCGAAAATATCGATAAAGCCAACAGCTGATTGTTGATTGAATGCATCTTCTTTTGTATAAGTTGCTAATTTTTCATTATAAAGTGTATAGTCTGACTTTCTACCATTAACAACAGCATGGCCTTTGAAAAGTTTAACTCTGACATCACCCGTTACAAATTTTTGTGTATGATCAATAAATGCTTTTAGGGCATCTGTAAGTGGAGAGAACCATAAACCGTTATAGACCATTTCGGATAATTGTTTCTCAACAACTGGTTTAAAATGTGCGACGTCTTTAGAAAGTGTGATTGTTTCTAAACCTTTATGTGCTTTTAAGATCACTTCAGCACCAGGTACTTCATAGACTTCTCTTGATTTGATACCTACAAGTCTATTTTCAATGTGGTCAATTCTTCCAATACCATGTTTTCCTGCGACATCATTTAAATGTAGAATCATATCATCTAATTCATAAGCCTTACCATCGATGTGTGTAGGTAGCCCTTCAGTGAACGTAATGATTATTTCATCCGCTTCATCAGGCGTATCTTCTAATTCATTTGTTAAATCATAGGCATCGGCAGGGGGGGCAACGTAAGGGTCTTCTAACACACCACATTCATTGGCACGGCCCCATAAGTTTTGGTCAATTGAGTATGGAGAATCTTTGCCAACTGGTACTGGAATGTTATGTTTTTTGGCATATTCTAACTCTTCTTCACGGCTCCAACCCCATTCTCTAACTGGTGCAATTACTTTTAAGCTAGGGTCTAATGCTTTAATTGCTACTTCGAAACGCACTTGGTCATTTCCTTTACCTGTACATCCGTGTGCAATCGCAACCGCATCTGTTTTATGTGCAATTTCGACGAGTTTTTTTGAAATTAAAGGTCGTGACAATGCAGATACGAGTGGGTACGTCTGTTCATACATTAAGTTACCTTTAATGGCATAACCCACGTATTCTTCTGCAAATTCTTTCGTTGCATCAATGATGTGAGACTCAATGGCCCCCATATCTAAAGCTTTTTGATATACAACGTCTAAATCTTTTCCTTCACCAACGTCTAGGCAACATGCAACAACATCGTATCCTTGTTCAATCAGCCATTGCACGGCCACACTTGTATCTAAACCACCTGAATATGCTAATACTACCTTCTGTTTCATAAAACTGTCACCTCGTGTTTTAATGTTTTTGCTTAATATGTATACTAACACGCAATGAGTTATTATGCAAGTATTTAAATAAATATACATAATTGATTTGTATTATTTTTCGAACTATTCACCTTAATTGAATTTCACAATATATGTTAGTAAAATAAAGATGAGTTCAGTTAAATTAGGAGGCAAAGTGCATGACACATATCCAGTTTGATTACAAAAAGGCACTACAATTTTTCGGGCAGCATGAATTAGAACAACAGCAAGATCAAGTGAAGCTGATTCATCGCACAATCCATGAAGGAACAGGCGCTGGCAATGATTTTTTAGGATGGGTTGATTTACCGGTTGACTATGATAAAGAAGAATTTGATCGCATTTTAAAAGCGGCAGAAGAGATTAAGTCACATTCAGATGTACTCGTTGTCATTGGTATTGGTGGCTCATATTTAGGTGCACGTTCAGCGATTGAAATGTTGACACCCGCATTTAAAAAGAATAATGATTTACCAGAAATTGTTTTTGCAGGTCATCATCTTTCTTCATCTTATACACAAGAATTAATTGATTATTTAGAGGGCAAAGATTTCTCTGTGAATGTTATTTCAAAATCAGGAACAACGACAGAACCAGCTGTGGCCTTCCGTTTATTTAAACAATTATTAGAAGAAAAATATGGTAAAGAAGAAGCGGTAAAACGTATTTTTGCGACAACAGATAAAGAAAAAGGTGCTTTAAAACAACTTGCGACAAATGAAGGTTATGCATCATTCGTAGTACCTGATGATGTCGGTGGACGTTTCTCTGTATTAACAGCAGTAGGTCTATTACCAATTGCAGTCGCTGGTATTGATATTCAAGCTATGATGTCAGGTGCAGCAAAAGCGCGTGAAGAATTGTCATCAGATGATTTATCACAAAACATTGCTTATCAATATGCATCAATTCGTAATGTGTTATACAACAAAGGTTATACAACTGAAATGTTAATTAACTACGAGCCATCATTACAATATTTCAATGAATGGTGGAAACAACTGTTTGGTGAGTCAGAAGGTAAAGACTTGAAAGGTATCTATCCATCAAGTGCAAACTTTACAACAGACTTACATTCATTAGGTCAATACGTTCAAGAAGGACGTCGTTTCCTATTTGAAACAGTTTTAAAAGTCGATACACCAAAGCATAATATTACAATTGAAGAAGACGCAGACGATTTAGATGGTCTTAACTATTTAGCTGGTAAAACAGTTGATGAAGTGAATACCAAAGCATTTGAAGGAACGTTATTAGCGCATACAGATGGTGGCGTACCGAACTTGGTTATTACATTACCAAAATTGGATGCTGAAACATACGGCTATCTGGTTTACTTCTTTGAATTGGCTGTTGCGATGAGCGGTTACCAATTAGGTGTGAATCCATTCAACCAACCTGGTGTAGAAGCATATAAACAAAATATGTTTGCATTGCTTGGTAAACCAGGCTTTGAAGATAAGAAAAAAGATTTAGAAGCACGTTTATAATTGTATAAAAAATTTATAAGCAGTAGGAGATAGTCAATTCTATTGATATAGAACATAATGATATCTGTACAAAAACTCTCACAGTCGGTGGGGGTTTTTGTGTTATCATATGCATTTGAATTTATCATACAATCCATGTGTAATGATACTAGTGAGTTCTGGGTAAATAAAATTGGGAGCGAAAAGCCCTTTTTTTGTTCAGTATTTAACGGTTTTTCAGGATACAAACTCCTTGTATTTCAGCTATTTTTAACTAAATATAAGTTATGAATGGTTTGATAAATAGTAGAAGTTAGAATATTATATTGATATAGAACACAACTACATCTGTACAAAAACCCCCACAGCCGTCTAAAGCAATGTGGGGGTTTTCTTGTGCTATCATATGCATTTGAATTTATCATACAAATAATTTGCAATGATACCAGTAATGACTGGGCAAATGATAGTTGTTGTTACTACAAATACAACCATCATCTGTACGCACCTCCTTTCAAGTGGAAGTGTTATTTTAATATAACGTATAGTCATATATTTGGAAGTGGTTAATTTACAGTTTCAACTATATTTATTGCATACTTATTTAAGTGTTTTTACAGAATGTTCATTGCTTTTCATACATTTTTAAACAATTTCTATCAAATAATTAGATATTAAAAATGGTGGAAGAAACACTGTGAATTATTGAAATATAGTAATGGGATGTAGTTTAGTGTGTGTTTTGCTGTCACTGTTTTGAAATGTGTGTGATATAGAAAACATTAACCCTTTGATTTAGTTATATGATATGATGAAAAGTACAGTTCAGACGAATTAATAAAGGCGTATCAATGATGTAGAATGAGATAGCTTATTTTTACATCTTGCGTCAGATATTTTTATCTTTAAGAGGTGTCAATAGTGAAAAAAGAAACGATAGAATGGATTATTTCGATAGGACTAGCCCTCCTTATCGTTGGATTACTCTATACATTTGTAATTAAACCATATAACGTACAAGGGGATTCAATGCATCCTACATTAAAAGACGGAGACCGTTTAATTGTGAATAAAATTGGTAAGACGTTAGGTCATCTGGATAATGGGAATGTTATTGTATTCCATGCTGACGAATCAGCAGACTATGTAAAACGTATTATCGGAAAACCCGGTGATCATGTAGAATACAAAAACGATCAATTGTATTTAAATGGTAAGAAAGTACATGAACCTTATCTTGACTATAACTTAAAACATAAGTCATACGATGAAATTACTGGACCTGTTAACTCTCAAGATTTACAAGGGAGCAATGGAAAATATCAAATACCAAAAGATAAATATTTGGTGTTAGGGGATAATCGTGAAGTTAGCAAAGATAGTCGTACGATTGGCTTGATTGATAAAGACCAAATCGTCGGTAAGGTTTCATTAAGATATTGGCCGGTAAGTGAATTCAAAGTCAACTTCAACCCAGATCATACAGAAGAAACACCATAATATGAATATCAGTCTAGTGAGTAGTAGATGCTACTTGCTAGACTTTTTTTGACAGTTTATTTCAGCACAATAAATATAAATAAAACATTTTAGTTATTTTTATGAAGCATATATAATGGAAATAACGCTATTCAACAGTGAGGGGGAGTTGTATGTTTCGCGCTTATATAGGAAAAGCAGGCACTGGTAAGAGTACAGCGATGATGAATGAGATTAAACATAAGATACAAGAAGCACCTTTAGGAGATCCGATTGTCGTTGTAACACCGATGCAAGGAACGTATTTATATGAACAAGCTTTTGTCAGTGATTCATCATTACAAGGTAGTTTGCGAGCGGAAGTGCTACACTTCGACAGGCTCAGTCATCGTGTGTTTCAAGAAGTAGGGGGTGTACATGAAACACGTCTATCAACTTCATCAATTGAAATGATGATTTATCATATTTTAGAAGATGTTCGCACAAAGCTGAAGCTGTATCAATCACAAGTGAAGTATTTAGGGTTTAGTACAAAAGTACGTGAACAAATTCAAGATTTTGAAAAATATGCAGTGACACCAGAAGTGGTTGTGAACAGTGCAAAAAACACACAATTATCTAAAAGAACACAAGATAAGTTACATGATATGGGATTGGTTTATGAAACTTTGCAAGCACGTATGGGCTCTGATTATCTAACGGGAGAAGGTTTGATGCAGCGCTTCATATCGGTGATTCCGAAGTCTGAGTGGCTCTGTAAAGCAGATATATATATCGATGGGTTTCACAACTTTTCGACACAAGAATATCAAGTGATAGAAGTACTCGTACAACATGCGAAATCCGTTACAGTCTTGCTAACAACAAATGGAGATATGGATCCATTAAGTATGTTTCGTAAGCCGTCGGAATCACTCACACATCTTCACGAAATTGCAGAAAATCTAAATGAAACGTTAGAGATTAAACATTTTAATGATGTGTATCGTTTTAAACAGATAAGTATAAAAGTGTTAGCATCAGAGTTCGATGCTTTACAACCAACACCGACACAGTCGGATGATGGTGCAGTGAGAATATTCGAAGCGACATCAACACGTGAAGAAGTGAATGAAGTTGCACGACAAATTTTGGCAGATGTCAGAGATAATCGATATCGGTATCATGATATTGCTGTTTTATATCGTGATCCACATTACGCATATTTATTAGAATCAATTTTTGCACAGTACGATATTCCATATAACATAGATGTGAAGCGTTCAATGGCACATCATCCGATTATGGAAATGTTTGTTAGTATGATTGAATCTTTAAAAACAGGCTGGAAATTTGAACCGATGATGCGCTTGTTTAAAACAAATGTACTCACACAAAACATTGAAAACAGTCGTTACTTAATAGATTTACTGGAAAACTATGCGCTGGAACGTGGGATTCAGGGGGCAAATTGGTTTGACGACAGCAAATTCCAACTTGATAGCTTTAAAAAAATGGGGATTAAACGTCATCGTACACGAACTGAAGACGAAGAAGAAACATTTCGACGTGTCATATCTATGAAGGATTCGGTGTTACAAAAGCTTGAACGATTAGGAAACAAGCTAAAAGAAGGCAAACATGCAGTTGATTATGCGACAGCGTTATATGGAGTGTTGGAATCATTTGAACTACCGTCTCAACTTATGAGTTACCGCGATGCATTAGAATCGAATGAGAAACATGAAAAAGCGGAAGAATTAGACCAAATCTGGAAAGGATTTATTCGCATATTAGATGAAATTGTTTCAGTGTTTGGACAAAAAGAAATGACCTATACACATTTTCTAGAATTACTAGATGTTGGTTTAAAAGGTTTAGAATTTTCAATGATTCCACAAACAATGGATCAAGTGACAATTGGTTCTATGGATTTAGCAAAAGTTGATAATAAATGTCATGTTTATTTAATCGGTATGAATGATGGTGTGCTACCACAACCTATCAGTGGAAAGAGCTTGATGTCTGATGAAGAGAAAAAGCAATTCGAAGCACATACAGGTATGCAGTTAAGCCCAACAGCAGATATTTTACAAATGGATGAAGCCTTTGTTGGATATTTTGCAATGACACGTGCGTGTGAACGATTGACGATGACATATAGTTTAATGGATAGTAGTGGATCAGAAAAAGAAGGCAGTCCTTATTTAAATGATGTAAAAAATATTTTACCATCAGTAGAAATTCAAAATATTGCACAACGCAACGGAGAAGAAGCAATGCGCCGTATCGTTCATCCACACCAAACGAAAGTTCATTTATTTGAATCACTCCGCACGTGGATAGATGGGCAACCGGTTTCAGACACATGGTTTACAGCATATGAAGTAATGTCAAAAGTCCCGTCGTTGCAGACAGGCATGACACACTTAACGACAGCGCTAGATTATCGTAATGAAACGATGCAATTAGATCAAGATTTAACATTTGCATTGTATGGAAAAACAATTAACGCAAGTGTGTCACGTTTTGAAGGTTACAACAATTGTCCGTTTAAACACTATGTATCACACGGCTTGAAATTGAATGAGCGCACAAAGTATGAGTTGCAGAATTTTGAACTTGGAACGATATTCCATGATGTTTTACGATATATTGCAGAACAAATTGAGGGTAGTTTCCAAACATTAACATCCGACGAGATTCAAAATTTAACAAAACAAGCGCTAAATGAATATTTACCAAAAGTACAGTTTAATCTTCTAAATGCTACGTCATACTATCAGTATCTATCACAACGGATTGGTGAAATTGTTCAAACAACACTTGAAGCTTTACGTTATCAAGCAGAGTATTCCAAGTTCCGGCCGATTGCATTTGAAAAATCTTTTCGAAAGAAGCCACACTCTGATGAAGAGTTAATTGCGTCAACTCTGACAACAACACAAGGCGTGCCGATTAATATACGTGGGCAAATCGATCGAATTGATGCTTACCATAATCATGGTAAAAGTTTCATTAATATTATTGATTATAAATCTTCTGAATCAAGTTCAGAGCTGGACTTGGTAAAAGTGTATTACGGATTACAAATGCAAATGATGACATATATGGATATTGCATTACAAAATAAAGTGCGCTTAGGATTGAAAGATGATGTAAAACCGGGTGGCTTTTTATATATGCATGTGCATAAATTCAAAGATAAGAAACGGGCATGGGATAAAGTAAATCCAGACGATTATGAAGCTAAATTTTTGAAATCATATAAACTGAATGGTTTCTTAAATAGTGATCCAGATGTGATAGAAGGCTATGACCGTCGCTTAGAAAACGGAGTAGGTTCAGATATTGTTCCCGTAGCACTCACTAAAAAAGGTGATTTTAATAAAAGAGACAGCAAAGTTATCGATGAAGAAATGATATACAAACTGATAGAGCGAAACAAAGAAAACTTTGTGTATACTGCTTCACAAATTATGGATGGGCATACTGAAGTAGCCCCGTTGAAGTATAAAGATGTTCTACCATGCAGTTATTGTCAATACAAATCAGTATGTCATGTGGATAGCTTGATTGATAGTGCGAAATATCGTCAAGTGGATGAAAAGATTAAACCATTAGATATTCTTGCGTCAAGTGAGGAAGGGGAGGAGACACGATGATTCCAACAAAGCCAAAAGATGTACAGTGGACGGATGCGCAATGGGAAAGTATTTATGCTAAAGACCAAGATATTCTAGTAGCAGCTGCAGCTGGATCTGGGAAAACTGCGGTCTTAGTCGAGCGAATCATTCAACGTATATTACGAGATGATATCGATGTTGATCGCCTACTGGTTGTAACTTTTACGAATGCAAGTGCACGAGAAATGAGACATCGTATTGAAGCAAGTATTCAAAAGGCTTCAATAGAGAATCCGACGAATCAACATTTGAAAAATCAGCGTGCTAAAATTCACCAAGCACATATATCAACATTGCATAGTTTTTGTTTGAAGTTGATTCAACAGCATTATGATCAAATTGAATTGGACCCAAACTTCCGAACTGCAAGTGAAGTAGAAAATGTATTGTTGCTCAATCAAGCGATTGATGACGTATTTGAGGATCATTATAAACGTTTGGATCCTCAGTTTATTACATTGACAGAGCATTTATCATCAGATAGAAGTGATGAAAGCTTGAGAGAGATTGTTAAAAAGATGTATTACTTTAGTATTGCCAATCCACAACCCTTTGTGTGGTTAAATGCTTTAGACAAACCGTATCGTGATAATAATGCACAACAACATTATATTGAGATATTAGATGAATATATTCAATTATATCTAGAAGCAGCACAAGATACTTTGGATCAGTTGTATGAACAATTGGAATTGATAGGTTTTTGTGAGGAACATATTGATCTGATCAATAAACATCGTGACTTTTTCCGTCAACTTTTGTCTGAAGCTATCATTGATCAAGACAAAATCAGATCATTTAAGTACGGAAGAATGCCTAACAGACCCGCTGAAGTGAAAGAAGATCCACAGCTTGCAGATGCTTATAAATTTTTCGAAAAAACATTCAAACGTTATAAATCATATGTAGAGAGAGTTAAACAGTTTGTTGGACGTGATCGTCAAACGTTACAACAAGAATTGACAGACTTAGCACCACGTGTTGCATACCTTGCAGAGTTGACGAAAGATGTCATACAAAAGTTTGAATTGGAAAAGCGTGCACGTAATATTGTTGATTTTGCCGATTATGAACATATGGCATTGCGTATTTTATTAAATGAAGATGGCACGCCTTCTGAAATTGCGGACGCATATCGTGAGCAATTTGATGAAATATTAGTTGATGAATATCAAGATACGAACCGTGTACAAGAGGCGATTATTTCAAGTATTAAGCGTGGCAATGAGTCGAATGGTAACTTGTTTATGGTTGGTGATGTGAAGCAATCGATTTATAAATTCCGTCAAGCCGATCCCAGCCTTTTTATTGAGAAGTATGAGCGATTTAATCAACCTGAACAATCGAGTGGGAAGCGCATTGATTTGTCTCAAAACTTCCGTTCTCGTAAAGAAGTATTAGCAACGACAAACTATTTATTCAAACATATGATGGACCCAGCAATCGGTGAAATAGATTACGATGAAGCGGCGAGTTTATATGATGGTGCATCATTTGATGATATGACACATCCTGTTCATTTAACAACTTTACTGAAAGATAGTTCGCTTGATTTGAATAAAGGTGAACAAGAGGCAGCGCTCATTGCGCAACAAGTAGAGAGAATTCTTGAAACACAAAAAGTATATGATTTTGATTCAAAAGATTATCGTCCAGCGACTTATAAAGATATCGTCGTTTTAGAATCAAACACGTCTAATCTCAGAAACATTCAACAAGTGTTCAAAGATAGAAACATTCCATTTTATGCGAAAAGTAAAGATGGTTATTTTGAACAAACAGAAGTACGCTTGATGTTGTCATTTTTAAGAACGATAGACAATCCGTTACAAGATATTTATCTTGTCGGGTTAATGCGTTCAGTGATTTATCAATTTACTGAAGCTGAGTTAGCACAGATTCGAGTTGTTGCACCAAATGAAGATTATTTCTATCAAACAATGCAACAATATTTGGAAGCAGATGATGTATCATCTGAATTGCAACAAAAGGTGAGACGCTTTTTACAAGATTTAAATGTTTATCGCCGTTACAGTCAATCGCATCCTGTCTATCAATTGATTGATAAACTCTTTAATGATCATTATATTCCACAATATTTTAGTGGTTTAGTCGGTGGAGAAGGTCGCCGTGCAAACTTACATGGTCTATTCAATAAGGCGATTGAGTTTGATAATTCAAGCTATCGTGGGTTGTTTCAATTTATTCGCTTCATTGATGAAATGATAGACCGCGATCAAGATTTTGGAGAAGAAAATGTGATTGGTCCAAATGATGATGTGGTGAGATGGATGACAGTACACAGCAGTAAAGGTTTAGAATTTCCATTTGTCATCTATTCAGGACTTAGTAGAGAATTCAATAAGACAGATTTGCAAAAACCCGTCATGTTGAATCAATATGAAGGTTTAGGTCTTCAATACTATGATACAGAGCATAGTCTGTTCTATCCATCATTAATATCGATGAGTATTGAATTAATCAATCAGAAGGAACTTATTTCGGAAAGAATGCGTTTAATCTATGTAGCGTTAACTCGTGCAAAAGAACAGTTATATCTAATTGGAACAGTGGATGATACAGATGTATTAGAGCAATTGACAGCTTGGTCAGTGACTGACAATCGACTTGGAACGATTCAACGTTTTACAGCGAAAAGTGCTTTTGAACTCATATACAGTGTACTGAGTAAGCATAAGGCAACACATTTATTACCAAAACAACGATTTTCCCAAACAATCGATGAGTTACCGAATTATCTACAACCAACTGTCAAGATTCAGCATGTGGAAGCGCAAGATATTATCTCAATAGATGATGAGATATCTGATGCCAAAACACCATCTGTGACATTGTTAAATGAACGTCTGAAAAATGCAGATATGACATCAAAAGAAGCGGAAGAGATAAAAGAACGATTGTTGTTTGAATATCCACATCAAGTAGCTGTGACACATCCGTCAAAACAATCTGTTTCTGAACTGAAACGTCAATTAGAAACGGAACAAGCAGATACGAATTATGAACGTGTCCGTCAATATCGTCTTGGCGCTGTCACATATGAACGTCCTATTTTTATGCAGGAGCAACAGCGAAATGCTGCTGAAGTAGGAACGTTAATGCATACGGTGATGCAGCATTTGCCGTTTAAGGAAGAGCGACTGACAGAGCCAGAATTGTATGCTTACATTGATCGGTTAGTGGCACAAGCAATTATTGATGAAGAAGCAATTCAAGATATTAATATTGAAGAAGTGAAGCGATTTGTAGATAGTGACTTGTACTTGCGAATAGCGAAAAGTGATTCGATTTATCGTGAGTTACCATTTATCGTGAATCAAAATGCTGTTGAGTCAAAAGACAGAGAAGATGCGATTATTCAAGGGATGATTGATCTTGTTTTTGAAGAAGACGGTCATTATTATTTCGTTGACTATAAAACAGATGTTTTCGTTCGACGAAGAGGCATGACGGATGAAGAACTCGGTCTGCAATTGAAAGAGAAGTATCGCATTCAAATGAAATATTATCAACAAGCGTTAGAAGTGATATTAAAGCAAAAAGTATCCGGTTCGTTATATTTCTTTAAATTTGGTGAGATTACAATTTAAATCAGAGAATGATAAAAATTTGTGATTTATCTAAAATTTTCGTTATAATGGCTATAAGATATACGTTAGGAGCTGATAGTGAATGAAATTCTTATCATTCAAACACAATGATGAAACATCATACGGTGTTAAAGTTAAGCGAGAAGAAGCGGCTTGGGATTTACGAAAAGTATTTGCTGATTTTGGCGAAGCAGAATTCCAACCGAAAACATTGTTAGAAGGATTGCAACACAATCAAACATTAGAATTTCAAGAGCAAGTAAGAAAGGCAGTTGTAGCAGCAGAAGAAAGTGGCAACTCAGCTGACTATAAAGTGCAATATACAGATATTGAATTTTTACCGCCAGTCACACCACCAAATAATGTGATTGCATTTGGTCGTAACTACAAAGCACATGCTGAAGAGTTAAATCATGGTGTTGATCGCTTATATGTTTTTACAAAAGCGGCATCTTCATTAACAGGTGATGAAGCAACAATTCCAAATCACAAAGATATTACAGATGAATTAGATTATGAAGGTGAGTTAGGCGTTGTAATTGGTAAATCAGGTGAGAAGATTCCTAAAGGCTTAGCGCTTGACTATGTATATGGTTACACAATCATCAATGATATTACAGACCGTGCAGCACAAAAAGGACACGATCAAGCATTCTTGTCTAAAAGTTTAACAGGTGGCTGCCCAATGGGACCTTATATCGTTACAAAAGATGAATTACCAACACCTGAAAATGTAAATATCGTAACAAAGGTAAATAACGAAATTCGTCAAGACGGTAATACGTCACAAATGGTCTTAAAAATTGACGAATTAATTGAAGAAATTTCAAAATATGTTGCATTACATCCAGGTGACATTATTGCGACAGGTACACCAGCTGGCGTAGGTGCAGGTATGAATCCACCGAAGTTCTTACAACCGGGAGACGAAGTAAAAGTAACAATCGATAATATCGGTACATTAACGACATTTATCGAAGACTAATATACTTGTTTATAAAAATAGGGCAAAGGGATTTTGCCCTATTTTTTGTACCACAAAAGAAGGGCTGATTATATGTTGTATATCAAATACAAAGGTTTATTTTTGGTTGGTATTCTACTATTTATTGCAATGTTTTATTTCAAAGTTGGATTGGGAGATTCTATCTTTAGACCATTAGGATATCTGGCAGCAGGGTTAATCATAGGGCGTGCTTTAGCATATAAAGAAAAGTAAATGAATTTGTTAAATTCTTAATAAATCATCATATTTCAAGCATTCCGATGTTTGTCGTAAAAAGGATATGTTATGATATCTAAGTCGATTTATAATAGGAGGATATATTTATGGTACTAATTAACTTGCACATTATTAGTTTTATTATGCTATTGATACTATTTTATGCAACATATGAAAACTTTTCTAACAAACAAGGACCGACACCATTATTTAAATCATTGCATATGACAATGCGTTTATTTATGGTTTTCGTGTTGATTACAGGTTTTTGGCTTATCGCTAAAGCATTTACAAGTGCAGATGCAAGTCACATGCTATTGACATTGAAAATGGTCGGTGGTCTGAGCATCATCGGTTTGATGGAAGTAACGATTGCACGTAAGAAGAAACAAGTTTCAAACCGTTCATTATTTATTTGGACGTGGGTTATTGTTGTGATAACAGCAATCTTGGGTACAATTTTACCTTGGGGACCAATTACTGCATTGTTCCACTAAAAAGTAAAACGTCATTTAGTCGCTCTTGTTGAAAGAACGAACTAAATGACGTTTTTTTTTAATGTTTATTGTCGTGCTTTATAACCAAGCATGTTGATTAAATCTTTTGGATGGCTGTATGGAGGAGCGTATGCAACTTCAAAAGCAGTGAGATCATCAATTGTTGCTCGATGCATCATCGCCATCGATAAAACGTCAATTCGTTTATCAACGCCGGTTATTCCAACAGCTGCAGCACGTAAGAGACGACGTGATGTTTTATCATAATATGCACGTAAATGGACTGATGTATTGTTCGGATAATAGCCGGCGTGTGTACCGTTTTTCACCTCAACCATGTCATAGTCAAACTGTTCTAGGTCTTTCAGGGATACGCCAGAACTCGCTAATGTATAGTCAAAGAACTTTACAATACTTGCACCGACAAAACCTTGAAAAACAACATCTTTGTTACCTGCAATTTGTTCAGCGATAATACTTGCACCACGATGTGCTCCCCAAGCGAGTGGTACGTGTGCGGGAAGGTCGACATGGCGATAATGGTTGGTCGCTATATCCCCCACAGCGTATACATTTGGGATATTCGTTTGAAAACGATTGTTGACGGGAACATAGCCCTTATCATCTATTTCAATACCCGATGATTGTATGAACTCTGAATTAGGTAATACACCGACACCGGCAATAATCATATCATAATCTTCTACTGCACCAGATTTGAATGTCACTGTATGATCATTGATTGAAACGACTTCTTCATTCAAACGATAAGGAATATTACGTTTATCGAGTTCAGATAATATCACTGCGTTCATATCTTGATCCATTAACTTATTGATCGCTTCAGAACGGTGAATGAGCGTAGGTGATAAGCCACGTTCATACATATTTTCGAGTAGTTCCAAACTTACATAACCTGCACCGATGAGTAAGACGTTTTTCACTTGGTTTGTAGTGATATAGTCTTCAATTGCATCTGTATCCTCCATATTACGCAATGTGAAAAGATGTGGGACATCGAAGTCAAGATGTCGTGCTCGGGCACCTGGACTTAACACTAAAATATCATAATTATCTTTAACCAATTTGCCAGTTGTATGGTCTTTAATTTCGATGGTTTGGGATTTCGTGTTAACACTAACAACTTCATGTTGTAGTTTCACAGTAATATTTTTCTTTTGTTTAAATTTTTCAGGCGTCATCGGCAAGAGTTGTTCACGTGATTCGACAACATTCCCAAGGTAATACGGTAAACCGCAATTAACAAAGCTCATATATCGATCCTTCTCATAGACAGTGATATCACTGTCTGGGTCTAAACGACGAATTTGACTAGCGCTTGTTGCACCACCGGCAACTGCGCCGACAACGATAATTTTTTGTTTCGACATCTGTTCATCCTCCTTATATATCTTATTTAGGAATATTTAATTGGAAAAAATTATTCAAATAAATACCAATACCTTCTTCGTTGTTCGAAAGCGTTGTGTCATTGGCAATGATTTTCAGGTCGTAGATGGCATTACCCATTGCTATGCCATGTTTTGCATATTTAATCATCTCAAGATCGTTATCTTCATCTCCAAATGCGATGATTTCATTACGCTCAATCCCGAGATGCTTGCGTACGATATCGATACCGACTGCCTTACTAATACCGCGTTTAACAATTTCAATGACTGGAAAAGGGGCTCCCCAACGTCTGTGTTCAATATTTTCGGCGTAAAAACGTGTTAAAACTTGCTTCACACGAGGAATCATATGTTCTTCAGCTTCAATTAAGAGACTGGTTGGGTCTTCGTGTAATAATGTTTCGAGATCACCTACTTTGATATTCGGATTCCCCATACTAAAGCCATCGAATAAGCGATTGTCAGGGCGATCAATATAGACTTGATCACCTACTTCAGCAATCATATTCTGAATGTCCATTTTTTTTAAAGTTTCAATAATACTTGTTGCGATGCCTTCATCTAAGCGTTCATGATAAGTTGGAAAGTTGTGATCACCTGGATGATGGATATATGCCCCATTAAAGTTGACGATAGGGGTGTCTAGTTCTAACTGGTCGTAGTAGAGCTTGCTTGCACGATAAGGACGACCTGTCGCAATCATTAAGGCATGACCTTGTGCTTGTAAGGTTTTTAATACGCGAAATGTATATGGTGGAATTTCTTTACTGTCATTTAATAAAGTTCCATCTAAATCTAAACAAATTAAGTGTTTTTTCATGTTATGCTCCTAAATTCTAAAGTTCAGTTTATGAATATCATAGCATTTTATTGTAGAAATGTAATGATTTTGATATATTGATAGTAATGATAAAAAAAGAGGTGAATAGGCATGGAAGAAGCATTACAAGATAGTATTTTAGGCGCATTGGAAAACGTTATTGACCCAGAGCTTGGTATCGATATCGTAAACCTTGGCCTTGTTTATAAAGTTGACTTAAACGATGATGGATTATGTACAGTTGAAATGACATTGACATCAATCGGTTGCCCAATGGGACCACAAATCGTGGATCAAGTTAAAACAGCGTTAGGTGAGTTACCTGAGATTAAGGAAACAGAAGTTAACATCGTATGGAATCCACCATGGAACAAAGATATGATGTCTCGTTACGCTAAAATTGCATTAGGTGTTAGCTAATTAATAGTTAATATAACTCAATCATTCATAACAATCTTGGCGAAGAACTGAACTTAAACAAAAGTTTCAGTTCTTTTTTTAGGAATAGTGCCGTCTCTTATTCATGACCTTAATCATCATCAATTGCAAGATTGTATAAAGTATGAATAGATTAAAATTATAATTAAGAAAGAATGATCAACATGTGGAATTTTTCCAAAATGCCTCAAAAACAACTCTCAACACGTTATATGCCGGGTCTTGATGGCTTGCGTGCAATTGCAGTAGTCGCAGTCATTATCTACCATTTCAACCCGCAATGGTTACCGGGTGGTTTTTTAGGTGTAGACACTTTCTTTGTCATTTCAGGATATTTAATCACGAGTCTGTTGTTGACAGAGTATCATAATACACAACGTATTGATCTTATATCTTTTTGGATGAGACGTTTAAAAAGATTGTTACCAGCAGTTATTTTCTTAATAATGTCTGTACTCATACTGACTTTAATGATAGTACCTTCCGAAATTAAAGCTGTGCGTGGAGATGCATTTGCGGCACTTTTTTACGTCAGTAACTGGTGGTATATCTTCCAAGATGTTGACTATTTTGCCCAATTTGAAGTCGCACCGCTCAAACATTTGTGGTCTTTAGCGATTGAAGAACAATTCTATTTGTTCTTCCCAATACTACTCTTCATGTTACTTCGTTATGTAAAACGTCTAAAACCCATCCTATACACTATGATTGGATTTATCGTAATGTCAATCATCACAATGGGTATTTTATACGAACCACATGGCAATGTTGCACGTGTTTATTTTGGAACAGATACACGCTTACAAACAATGTTACTTGGTGTTATACTGGCATTCGTTTGGCCCGCATTTAAACTGCGTATGCAAACAGCAAGACAACCTCGAATGATCATAGACGGACTAGGTGTCTTGTCATTAGTCGGTTTGTTTCTTTGTTTTCGATTCGTGAATGAATCACAAAACGCATTATACTTTGGTGGATTTGGGCTGATTAGTTTACTGACGCTTTTCATAATTGCAAGTGCAGTCATGCCAAGTGGCCTTTTTGCAAAAGGATTAGCAAATCCATTATTTTTATACATTGGTTCAAGGTCATATAGTTTATATCTTTGGCATTATCCTGTTATTGTCTTAATGCATCATCATTTTGTGCAAGGACAAATTCCTATGTTTGTATATGTCATTGATGCACTATTAATCGTGATAATGGCAGAGTTTTCTTATCGATATGTCGAAACACCTTTCCGTCGTTCAGGGTTCAAGATATTTGATTTCCGTCATTTGAAACAATGGCGTTTGCTGAACGTGAAACGTGCATGGCTTATGATTATTTTACTCGTACCATCAGTGGTAATTTTATCAGGTGTGTTCAATGGACTTGCTAAAGACAACACACACACGACTGCGATTAATACAGAAGACATGAAACAATATATGACAGTCCCGATTCCTTTAGGTGATATGAAAATAGATGGATTAGAAGTGAAAGGGCAGACTTCACCATATGCCAACTGGAAACCACTACTCATCGGTGATTCTGTTATGGTAGATATCGGTGATGCTTTTAAGGAAAAGGTAGCGAATGCGAGCATCAATGGGCTGATAGGGCGTCAACTGGTACAAGCGATTCCACTCATTCGAGAAGATTACCCTGATTATCGAGAAAAAGATGATATGGTCGTCCTGCAACTCGGAACGAATGGAGACTTTACTGATGAGCAACTCGATACACTGTTAGATCTTTTAGGGGAGTCTCAAATATATTTAGTAAATACAAGTGTGCCCCGTGATTATCAAGCGCATGTGAACGAATTGCTTAAACAAGCTGCGAAAAATCGTGATAATGTTCATCTTGTTGATTGGCATGCGAGGTCACAAGAGCATACAGAATATTTTGCGCCAGATGGTATTCATTTGGAAGCAGAGGGTGTAAAAGCATTAATTGATGAAATCATTCAAACAATAAAAGCACATCAAAAATAAGCATTGAGAAGGATAGATATCAGGTGGATTTTCCATTTTAATATCTATCCTTTTTTGTTGATTTTTAAAAATATCGGGCGTATAATATAGTTAAGGTCAAAGAAAGTCAAAGTCAAATTGACCTATTTTGAAATAAAGGAGTGACGCATTTTGGATATTAATCAGATGACGCATTCTATACAAAATGCTTTACAAAAAGCGATTGAATCAACACAAACTTATCAATTAACAAATATTGAAACAGAAGCTGTACTGAAAGCAGTTCTTGAAGCAGATGAGAGTTTATACAAAACAATTTTAGAACGTGCAGAAATAGATACAGAGGCACTTGCCAAAGCGTATGATAAAAAATTAACACAATATCCTAAGGTAACAGGTGATAATGTTCAGTATGGGCAATATTTATCGCCAAAGACAAATACATTATTTAATAAAGCAGAAGAACAGATGAAAGCATATGATGATCAATTCATCTCTATGGAACACATGTTGTTAGCTGCGATGGAAGTAGACGAAACAACCGCATCGTTTGTTGAATATAAAGAACAAGTGATTAAAGAAATTATAAAAAAAGTCAGAGGGGGAAACCATGTGACAACACAAAATCCTGAAGTGAACTATGAAGCATTATCAAAATATGGACGTGATTTAGTAGAAGAAGTACGTAAGGGCAACATGGATCCGGTTATTGGTCGTGACGAAGAAATTCGTAACACAATTCGTATTTTAAGCAGAAAAACAAAAAACAACCCAGTTTTAATCGGTGAACCGGGTGTAGGTAAAACAGCAATCGTTGAAGGATTGGCACAACGTATTGTAAAAAAAGACGTACCAGATTCATTACTCGACAAAACTGTTTTTGAACTCGATTTAAGTGCATTAGTTGCGGGTGCAAAATATCGTGGTGAATTTGAAGAACGATTGAAAGCCGTTTTGAAAGAAGTAAAAGACTCAGATGGCCGTATCTTATTATTTATTGATGAAATTCATATGCTCGTTGGTGCAGGGAAAACTGACGGTGCAATGGATGCCGGGAATATGTTGAAGCCAATGCTTGCACGTGGAGAATTGCATTGCATTGGTGCGACAACGTTAAACGAATATCGTGAATATATTGAAAAAGATTCTGCCTTAGAGCGTCGTTTCCAAAAAGTGAATGTGAAAGAGCCAAACATTGATGATACGATATCAATATTACGTGGCTTGAAAGAACGCTATGAAGTCCATCATGGGGTTCGCATTCAAGACCGTGCATTGGTTGCAGCTGCAGAATTATCTGATCGCTATATTACCGACCGCTTTTTACCAGACAAGGCGATTGACTTAGTAGACCAAGCTTCGGCGACGATTCGTACAGAAATGGGATCTAATCCAACAGAACTCGACCAAGCAAATCGTCGTGTGATGCAGCTGGAAATAGAAGAAAATGCATTGAAGAAAGAGTCGGATGAAGCGAGCCGTGTACGTCTCCAAGAACTACAAGAAGAACTCGCTGAAGAGAAAGAAAAACAAGCACAATTACAAGCACGTGTAGAACAAGAGAAAGAAAAAATTGCGAAAGTCCAAGAAAAACGTGCAGAATTAGATGAAAGTCGTAAAGCATTGGAAGATGCAGAAAATAATTATGACTTGGAAAAAGCAGCTGTGTTACAACATGGTAAAATCCCACAATTAGAAAAAGAATTAAAAGAACTGGAAGCCGCCTTCCAAGAAGCACAAGGTGAAGACAATGATCGTATTATCCGAGAAGTCGTAACAGATGAAGAAATTGGAGAAATTGTCAGTCAATGGACAGGTATTCCAGTATCCAAATTAGTAGAAACAGAACGAGAAAAACTATTGAACTTATCGGATATTTTACATCAACGTGTGGTTGGTCAAGATCGTGCTGTTGATCTAGTATCAGATGCGGTTGTACGTGCCAGAGCAGGTATTAAAGATCCAAGTCGTCCAATCGGTTCATTCTTATTCTTAGGGCCAACAGGTGTCGGTAAAACAGAACTTGCCAAATCACTTGCATCAACGTTATTTGATTCTGAAAAACATATGATTCGTATTGACATGAGTGAATATATGGAGAAACATGCCGTATCTCGATTGATTGGAGCACCTCCAGGATACGTTGGTCATGACGAAGGCGGTCAATTAACTGAAGCAGTTAGACGCAATCCATATTCAGTCATCTTATTAGATGAAGTTGAAAAAGCACATACAGATGTTTTCAACGTTCTATTACAAATATTAGATGAAGGTCGCTTAACTGACTCTAAAGGACGCAGTGTAGACTTTAAAAACACCATTATCATTATGACAAGTAATATTGGTTCACAGATTCTGCTTGAAAATGTCAAAAATGAAGGAGCCATTACGGAAGAAACAGAAAAAGCAGTGATGCAAAGTTTAAATGCTTACTTCAAACCAGAAATTTTAAATCGTATGGATGATATCGTATTATTCCGACCATTATCTGTTGATGATATGCAAATGATTGTTGATAAAATCCTAACAAACTTAAATATGCGTTTAATGGATCAACGCATTACCTTAGACTTAACGGATGAAGCGAAAAAATGGATGGGTGAAACAGCTTATGAACCAGAATATGGTGCACGTCCATTGAAACGTTTCGTACAACGTCATGTGGAAACACCATTAGCACGCCTAATTATTAAAGACAACTTGCAAGAAGGTACACATGTGCATGGTTATTTACAAGATAGTGCTATTTATTTTGACATAGAGAAACCATCTGAAATTGAATAATAGAATAAAGGCGTATGCGTATATCGTGTACGTCTTTTTACTGTCATGAAATCATTAAATTTGAGCAGTGTTTGTAAGTAAGAATAGTATTGTTTAAGAAATGAGTTATTATTTTAATTTATACATAATGTTTAAAGTGATGATATGAAATCGAATGTTTCCGAACTTTATTCTTATTCTAGTATATAAATTTTTATTAAACTCGTTATGTTATAATAACAAGCAGGGTTAAATATAAATATATTTTTATCAGGACAATAACTTATTAGTGATGTTCTAAAATAATATTTTGACTCAACCCAAAATATACATATAAGGGTGATGTAGATGAATCAATGGACAAAAACTTCAGCGGTACTTTTGGCGTTAGGTCTTGTGACAACATCTGTACCACATGATGCACAAGCTGGAAGTGATGTCGCCGTACAACAGCAGCAAATGACTGAGGAAGATGCAACAGCACAATTAGCTTCACAAAATATGATGGGCGTGGCTTGGTATCAAAATTCTGCTGAAGCTAAGGCACTATATGCACAAGGTTACAATTCAGCGAAAGAAGCACTAGATGAACAAATTAAAAAACATAAAGGCGGGAAAAAGCTAGCCATTGCTTTAGATATTGATGAAACGGTATTAGATAACTCACCATATCAAGCATATAATACATTGCAAGGTGCATCATTCCCTGATGGTTGGCATGAATGGGTACAATCAGCGCAAGCAAAACCTGTTTATGGGGCAAAAGATTTCTTGAAATATGCAGATGAGCACGATGTAGAAATTTTTTATGTCTCAGATCGTTCTCATGAAGAAGACCTTCAAGCAACGATTAAAAACTTAAAACAACAAGGTTTACCACAATCTGATGAAGCACATGTATTGCTTAAAAAAGAAGGGGAACATGGCAAAACAGAACGCCGTGATCGCATTAAAACAGAATATCGCCTTGTACAATTATTCGGTGACAACTTGTTAGATTTTGATGAGCCGAAAGTAGCGACACTTGAAGGACGTGAAACATTCGTAAAACAACATGAAGATGATTTTGGTAGCAGATATATCATCTTCCCGAATCCAATGTACGGTAGTTGGGAAGCCACTTTATACAACAACGACTACAGCATCAGCGCTGAGCAAAAATCTGAATTACGTCAATCATCCATTACTTACTTTGACCCAGAAACACAACAGTTGAAACAAGGTGCAGTTAAATAATTTATTAAAAAAGCCATTGCGTTGAGAAAAACGCAATGGCTTTTAACATTAATGTGAGTCGGTTACTTGATTCGTTGGTGTTGATCCGACTGTATCTAAGATTAAGATAATGACAAAAACAAAAGCTGCTAATGCGATAGGTGTGACTACATTAAGTGGTCCGCCACCGCCTAAGCTATTTAGTACGAAGTTCACCATCTCAAATAATACAACAGCCCAGATAAACGTAATGATATATTTCATTATGTACACGCCTCCATTTTTGCTGATAGTGTTATTATAAAGCTCTTTTGTGCAATTGTATAGTGTCGCCATGTGTATCGCTTGTCAACTTTTAGTACCTTGTGTTAAATTAATACCTGGTATTAAAAAATAAAAGAAGGTGTTCAAACCATGAATGTAGGAATTAAAGGATTTGGCGCTTATGTTCCAGAACGTGTGGTTGATAATCGTTATTTTGAAGCATATCTTGATACATCAGATGAATGGATTTCACAAATGACTGGTATTAAAGAACGTCGCTGGGCGGATAAAGAACAAGATACATCAGATCTCGCATATGAAGCGAGTGTGAGGGCAATAAAAGATGCAGGTATACAACCGGAAGATGTGGACATGGTTATTGTTGCAACATCAACGGGGGATCATCGCTTTCCAACAGTTGCAAATAAGTTACAAGAACGCTTAGGATTATCTAAAGTAGCGTCTATGGACCAACTTGCTGCGTGTACAGGCTTTATGTATAGCATTGTGACTGCAAGAGCGTTTATACTATCAGGAGATTATAAAAATATTTTAGTTGTAGGTGCAGAAAAGTTATCTAAAATTACAGATTTGAATGATCGTGGCACTGCCATTTTATTTGGAGATGGTGCAGGGGCTGCTATTATTGGCGAAGTGTCTGGAAATCGTGGTATTCTAAGCTATGAAGTGGGTTCAGATGGTATTGGCGGAAAGTACTTATATCAAGAACAAGAAACAGACATGATTCGTATGAATGGACGTGAAGTTTTTAAATTTGCTGTACGTGTGATGGGAGAGTCTTCAGCACGAGTAGTAGAAAAGGCAGAACTTACTGCGGACGATATTGATATGTTTATTCCACATCAAGCGAATATTCGTATTATGGAATCAGCACGTCAACGATTAGGTTTACCAAAAGAAAAAATGAGCGTATCAGTGG
The DNA here is from genome assembly GCF_003019275.1 of Staphylococcus muscae. NCBI lineage: Bacteria > Bacillati > Bacillota > Bacilli > Caryophanales > Staphylococcaceae > Staphylococcus > Staphylococcus muscae. The sequence goes on from NZ_CP027848.1 coordinate 2,061,020, forward strand.
ATAAATATGGAAATACCTCTGCTGCATCAATTCCACTTAGCATTGATTTAGAATTAAAGAATAATCGTATTAAAGACGATGATATTTTAGTTCTAGTTGGATTTGGTGGCGGACTTACATGGGGTTCAATGGTTATTCGCTGGGGGAAATAAATGAGGAGGAAACGCAATGACAAAGAAACAACGAGTGGTAATCACAGGACTTGGTGCGTTATCACCTATCGGAAATGATGTTCCTACAATGTGGCAAAATGCATTAAATGGTATGAACGGTATTGATAAGATTACACGTATTGATACTGAACCATTTCAAGTTCATATCGGTGGGGAACTGAAAGATTTTAACATTGAAGACCATATTCCTAAAAAAGAAGCACGCAAAATGTCTCGCTTTACACAATATGCAGTTGTGGCAGCACGACAAGCTGTGGCGGATGCACAGCTAGACATTAATGAGTCAAACGCTGACCGTATTGGTGTTTGGATTGGTTCAGGTATCGGTGGTATGGAGACGTTCGAAGAGTCATATGAACAGTTGAAAAAACGTGGGCCAAGACGTGTTAGCCCGTTTTTTGTACCGATGTTAATTCCTGATATGGCAACAGGGCAAGTGTCGATTGATTTAGGTGCTAAAGGGCCGAATGGTTCTACTGTAACAGCATGTGCCACAGCGACAAACTCTATTGGAGAGGCATTTAAATTCATCGAACGTGGTGATGCAGATGCAATGATTGCAGGAGGTACGGAGGCACCGATTACGAATATGTCCATTGCTGGCTTCAGTGCGAGCCGTGCGTTATCAACAAATAACGATCCAGAAACTGCATGTCGTCCATTCCAAGAAGGACGTGATGGCTTTATTATGAGTGAAGGTGCGGGTATCGTTGTATTGGAATCATTAGAGTCGGCACAAGCACGTGGTGCACAAATTTATGCTGAAGTTGTTGGTTATGGTTCAACGGGTGATGCACATCACATTACAGCACCGGGTCCAGACGGTGAAGGTGGCGCTCGTGCGATGAAAATGGCATTGGATGATGCAAACATCACACCGGATCAAGTGCAGTATTTAAATGCACATGGTACAAGTACGCCGATTGGTGATTTATTTGAAATTAAAGCGATTAAATCGACTTTCGGTGATGCAGCGTATCAGTTGAAAATTAGTTCTACGAAATCAATGACGGGTCATTTACTAGGTGCGACAGGAGGGATTGAAACAATCTTTTCTGTGTTGTCTATACGTGATGGCAAGATTGCACCAACGATTCATGCAGATGCGATGGATCCAGAGATTGACTTAGATATTACACCGAATGAAGCGGTAGACCATGACATTACTTATGCGATGAGTAATAGTTTAGGATTTGGCGGTCATAATGCAGTATTAGTATTTAAAAAGTTTGAACAATAAGTAATATACAAAGCGCGTACTCTCGTAAACATGTTTGAATGTTTATGAAAGTACGCGCTTTTTTATGCTGCGATAAATGCAAATATAAAGGAAATAATAAGATATATAACGTTGATAAGTAATGATGGTTTAATCCACGGTTGAACGAAATAACTATCACGTTTTGGAGTTTTAGGGTTGTAAAATTCATCTTCTTCATACATTTCGCGGTTCTTTTTACGCATTAATTGATAACGAAACTTCCTAAAACCGTAACTTGTCACATCAAATATGCCTTCTTGAACGAGTAATAACATAAAGAGCATGATGATCATAATAATGGATACTGTAAAAAAGATATTGATGAAATTAATCCATGAGTGAGCGCCTGCTAGCCAAACAAAAAAAGTGATGATAGGCGTCAGAAAAATATATATTATCGTGTTCAAATTAATACGATTCATTGGTTTCCTCCATCGTTAGAATGTCAATCTAATTATACAATATTTTAAGCTAACTTTTTATAATCATCAACAATTCAAAAGTTTTATGTTAAAAATAAATTGCTTGAAATGTTGCTACAATAACATTCTTTATACTTCAAAATATTTATATTAAAAAAACTTATTGAATATAAAATATTGAAAGATTATAATAACATTAATATTTCTGAAAATTTAGAAGGGAATGTTAATTGAACAAAGGGGGAAGCTACATATGCTTAAATACACACTTAAGCGTTTGCTGTACATGGTTATTTCATTAGTGATTATTATTTCCATAACTTTTTTCCTAATGAAATTAATGCCAGGTTCTCCATTCAATGATGAAAAGTTGAGTGAAGAGCAAAAAATTGTCCTTAATGAAAAATATGGACTGAATGATCCATTACCAGTGCAATATATTAACTACATGACAAATGTTGTGAAGGGAGATTTCGGAAACTCTTTCCAATATGATGGGCAACCTGTTTGGGAATTGATTCAACCGAGATTGATTCCATCATTTCAAATGGGACTTATTGCGATGGCTATTGGAGTTGTACTTGGTGTGATATTGGGAGTGATTGCTGCAACAAAGCAGAACACATGGGTCGACTATTTAGCTACGCTTATCTCAGTCATTGCGATATCTGTCCCATCATTCGTATTGGCAGTCTTATTGCAATATGTATTTGCAGTGAAGTTGCAATGGTTTCCTGTTGCAGGATGGGAAGGTCTATCTACAACGGTATTACCGTCACTCGCATTGTCAGCCGTTGTTCTGGCAACAGTGGCACGTTATATTCGAGCAGAGATGATTGAAGTGTTGAGTTCAGATTACATATTATTAGCACGCGCAAAGGGGAATTCAACTTATACAGTTTTGTTTAGACATGCATTGAGAAATGCCTTGATTCCAGTGATTACAATTCTTGTTCCTATGTTGGCAAGTATCTTAACAGGTACATTAACAATCGAAAATATTTTCGGTGTGCCAGGATTAGGGGATCAATTCGTACGATCAATCACAACAAATGACTTCTCTGTCATTATGGCGATTACATTATTGTTTAGTACATTGTTCATTGTATCGATATTCCTTGTCGATGTACTGTATGGATTGATTGATCCACGTATTCGTGTACAAGGGGGTAAAAAATAATGACGAAAGACTTACACCGTTTACCAAAAGACGATCCGTCAGGTGCAACAATGGCTCAAACGACGGGCGTTATGCACGAAGACTTTGTTCGCACAGGAAGACCGGATCTTGACCAACAAGCATTACAGCGGGAAGGACGTACATTTTGGCAAGATGCATGGACGCAACTGACACATAATAAACTGGCAGTTGTTGGTTTGGTTGGGTTACTACTTATTTTATTTCTCGCATTAGTTGGGCCTCTTATGAATAGTTATACGTATGCTGAACAAGATGTAGAACGTCGTAATTTACCACCAAAAGTAGCAGTACTCGATAAAGTACCGTTCTTACCATTTGACGGTGCCGGAGTTGAAGGGAATGCTTACGAGAAAGCAAATGTAAAAGAAAACTTCTGGTTCGGGACAGACCAATTGGGTCGAGATTTATGGACACGTACATGGAAAGGTGCACAAGTGTCATTATTTATCGGTTTTGTAGCAGCAGTACTTGATATTTTTATTGGTGTAATTTACGGGGCGATTTCGGGATATTTCGGTGGGCGTGTAGATAATGTCATGCAACGTATTATCGAAATTATTTCATCTATTCCGACATTGATTGTCGTCATTCTCTTTGTATTAATTTTCGAACCGTCAATTTGGACAATTATTTTGGCGATGACGATTACTGGATGGATTGGTATGAGTCGTGTTGTTCGTGGAGAATTTTTGAAATTGAAAAACCAAGAATTTGTATTAGCATCACGCACACTTGGAACATCAGACTTAAAATTGATTTTCAAACACATTTTACCGAATACATTAGGAGCGATTATCGTAACATCAATGTTCACAGTACCCAATGCGATCTTCTTCGAGGCATTCTTGAGCTTTATCGGTATTGGGGTACCGGCACCGCAATCTTCACTAGGTTCATTAGTAAATGAAGGTCGTGCGATGTTATTGATTCACCCTCATGAATTATTTATTCCAGCACTTGTTTTAAGCTTATTAATTTTATTTTTCTATTTATTCAGTGACGGTCTACGCGATGCATTCGACCCTAAAATGCGTAAATAAACGAAGGTATGAAGGGAACGTTTAGGGATTGAGCAGAATGTAAGCAATGAACAAAGTTGATTTTCAAATTTTGGAAAGCTGAGAAATTCTGTCGAAAGCCCTGCTCCCAGAACACTGACAAGAGGAGGATGATACCATGTCTGAACATATTTTAGAAGTGAAGGACTTGCATGTTTCCTTTGATATTACGGCAGGGGAAGTGCAAGCGGTTCGTGGTGTGGATTTTTATTTAAATAAAGGGGAAACGCTAGCCATTGTAGGTGAATCTGGCTCAGGTAAGTCAGTGACAACAAAAGCAATTACAAAGCTATTTCAAGGGCCAACTGGCAAAATTAAAAAAGGACAAATTATTTTTGATGGGGAAGATTTAACGCAGAAATCAGAAAAAGAACTGATGAAATTACGTGGTAAAGAAATTTCGATGATTTTCCAAGATCCGATGACGTCATTAAACCCTACAATGAAAATTGGCAAACAAGTGATGGAGCCGATTGTTAAGCATATTGGTCTCAGTAAAGCAGACGCTAAAAAACGTGCAATTGAATTGTTGAAGTTAGTAGGTTTAAAAAATGTTGAAAAACGATTCAATGCATATCCACATCAATTTTCGGGTGGACAACGTCAACGTATTGTTATTGCTTTAGCATTAGCATGTGAGCCTAAGGTTTTAATTGCAGATGAGCCGACAACAGCACTTGACGTAACGATGCAGGCTCAAATTTTAGATTTGATGAAAGAGTTACAGCAAAAAATTGATACAGCGATTATATTCATCACGCATGACTTAGGTGTCGTTGCGAATGTAGCCGATCGTGTCGCTGTCATGTATGGTGGACAAATGATTGAAACAGGTAATGTGGATGAGGTTTTCTATGATCCACGTCATCCATACACTTGGGGTTTATTATCATCGATGCCTGATTTAGAAACAGAAGGGGACACGGAATTATTAGCGATTCCTGGGACGCCGCCTGACTTAGTGCATCCACCTAAGGGAGACGCATTCGCAGCGAGAAGTGAATACGCATTAGCGATTGACTTTAAAGAGGCGCCACCATGGTTTAGTGTTTCTCCAACACATTTTGTACGTTCATGGTTGCTGGATGAGCGCGCACCAGTCGTTGATCCACCACCGATTGTAAAACGAAAACAGCGTGAGATGCCGAATAATTTCGACAAACCAGAACGTGTAGAAAGGGTGTCGTTTTAAATGGGAAACAGGGAGAAACTTGTAGAAGTACAAAACTTGAAACAATACTTTAATGTTGGTAAGTCGAATGAAGTACGTGCGATTGACGATATTTCATTTGATATTTATAAAGGAGAAACGTTTGGCCTTGTTGGCGAATCAGGCTCGGGGAAATCAACAACAGGAAAAGCAATTATTAAATTAAACGTTGTGACAGATGGTAAGGTGCTTTACGAAGGGGTTAATATACAAGAAATCAAAAACCGCAAAGAGTTATTGAAGTTTAATAAAAAGATTCAAATGATTTTCCAAGATCCATACGCATCATTGAATCCACGTTTAAAAGTAATGGATATTGTTGCAGAAGGAATTGATATACACGGACTTGCATCTGATCGTCGAGACCGAAAAAAGCGTGTGTATGACTTATTAGAAACGGTAGGATTACGAAAAAGTCACGCCAACCGTTATCCACATGAGTTCTCAGGAGGACAACGTCAACGTATCGGTATTGCGCGTGCCCTTGCTGTTGAACCAGAGTTTATCATTGCCGATGAACCCATTTCTGCACTAGACGTATCGATTCAAGCACAAGTTGTCAATTTGATGCAGAAGTTAAAACGTGAACGCAATATTACGTTTTTATTCATCGCACATGATCTCTCAATGGTGAAGTACATATCAGATCGTATTGCGGTTATGCACCTTGGCCGTATTGTTGAGATTGGTACCGCAGATCAAATCTACAACAATCCAGTGCATCCATATACACAATCATTGTTATCAGCCGTACCACAGCCTGATCCAGAAACAGAGCGAACAAGAAAGCGTATTGCCTATAAGCATGATCCAAGCAAAAATGATGCGCGTAAGTTACATGAAGTGGCGCCTGATCATTTAGTGTTTGCGACTGAAGAGGAACTCGAAAAGTTTCAGGCAGATTATCAAAAAGAACGTGTATAATTTTTGAAAGGGGAATGTCAAGTGAAGACACGGAGAACATTGAAAATATTTGCGCCACTTTTAGCTGCCGTACTTGTCCTGTCAGCATGTGGAAGTGGCGAAGGGATTTATGATGATAAAGGACAAGTCTTTCGTAAAGTAATTCCACAAGATATGTCATCACTAGATACGGCGAAAGTAACAGATGCTGTTAGCTTTGACACGTTCAACCAAGTGTATGAAGGATTGTATGTCTTGGATGGAAATGATAAAGCACAGCCAGGTGTAGCCAAAGGGAAACCGAAAATTTCTGAAGATGGTAAGACATGGACTGTGAAGTTAAGAGAAGATGCGAAATGGTCAAACGGTGACCCAGTAACGGCACATGACTTTGAATTCGCATGGAAACGTGTTGTCGATCCAGATACAGCTTCAGAGTATGCTTATATTATGTATGACTTAAAAAATGCAGAAGACATTAACATAGGTGAAAAGAAACCAAACGAACTTGGTGTGAAAGCGTTAGATGATCATACGTTACAATTTGAATTAACGAAACCATTGCCATACTTTAAAGAGATGCTCGCTTTTGGAACATTTATGCCACAAAATGAAAAAGTCGTGAAAAAATATGGCGAACGCTATGGTACAAATGAAGATAAAGCAGTATACAATGGACCATTTAAAGTAAAAGAATGGGCAGTAGAAGATAAAATTTTATTAGTTAAAAATGATAAATATTGGGATAAAGATGTTGTGAAGTTAGACAAGATTAACTACAAAGTCTTGAAAGATCAACAAGCTGGTGCGTCATTGTATGATACGAAGTCTGTTGATGATACATTAATTACGGCAGAACAAGTTGAAAAATATAAAGATGATCCAGCTTTAAAGAAACGTCTTCTTGCGGCAACATTTTTCTTGAAGTTGAATCAAGGGACTGTGCCTGCATTTAAAGATAAGCATATGCGATTGGCTTTAGGTCAAGCTGTTGATAAGGAAGCTTACGTGAATGCCGTGTTAAACAACGGTTCGGAACCGAGTGATGGTTTTACATCAAAAGCAACTGCCAAAGCACCGGATGATTCAGACTTTGCGGATCAAATCGATTCACCACTAGTTTATAATCCTGAAAAAGCGAAAGAAAACTATGAAAAAGCGAAGGAAGCATTAGGTGAAGATACATTTACATTTAAGTTAAATACTGAAGATACACCTGCATCAAAAGTATCAGCCGAATTTATTAAAGCACAAATTGAGAAAAACTTACCGGGTGTAACGATTAAAATTCAACAGTTACCATTCAAACAGCGTATTGCACGAGAACAAAGTGAAAACTATGATATTTCACTTTCTGGTTGGGGTCCAGACTATCCTGACCCATTAACATTCTTAAACATCATGACAACTGGTAACTCATCAAACAATACTGGTTGGGGCAACAAAGAGTACGATAAGATGTTGAAAGATTCTAATGGCGCATTACTACAAAAAGAAGAAGAGCGCAATCAAACATTAATTGATGCGGAAGAACTTCTATTGAACAATGCACCAATCACGCCGATTTATCAAAAAGGGGAAGCCCATTTGACAAACCCACAAGTGAAAAACTTGCAGTATCATAATATCGGTGGCGATACGACATTGAAATATGTGTATATTGATAAAAGTATTGATCGAGAAACAGGTAAAAAGAAAGAGAAATAACAATTGAGAACAGAGTCCTTTGAGATATAAGGGCTCTGCTTTAATGTGTCGCCATTTGAAGGAAGACTTGTTATCATATGAATATCATTGTTTAAGGAGAAACTAAATGACTAAAATAACAGAAACAGAGAAAGAAGCTTTATTAGTTATATTAAAAACACGTTTTGAAAAATATCCAGAACGTCATGAAGCAATCACTTGGGATGAGGTAGAACAAAAATTGTTGGCATCTGACACAAAGTTATGGTCAGTGAGTGAAATGGAACGTACTGAAGGAGAACCAGATGTTATTGTGCTAGAAGATGGTCAGTACGCATTTGTAGATTGCTCAGCAGAAAGTCCTAAAGGGCGTAGAAGTGTTTGCTATGATCAAGCTGCATGGGAATCACGTAAGAAGTATAAACCTGAAACAAGTGCTATCGCAATGGCAGAAGAGATGGGGGTTGAGATGTTAACAGAATCTCAATATCGACATCTTCAGACATTTGGTATCTTTGATAAGAAAACATCGAGTTGGATTGTGACACCTGATCATATTCGTGACTTAGGTGGGGCATTGTTCTGTGATTACAGATACGGTACTGTGTTCACATATCATAATGGTGCAGAATCTTATTATGGGGCCAGAGGATTTCGAAGTATGGTTAAAATATAAAAAGAGAGGTTGACTGTCGAAATGTGACAGTTAACCTCTCTTTTATGATTATTTTCTATTTTGTTTTACGGCCTAAGCCCATCGCTTTTTCCATCTTTTTCAATGTTTTGAATGATGCGCGTTGTGCTTTATCACGGCCTTCATCTAAAATTTCATCTAATCGATCTGATTCATAGAATGTATTGAACTTTTCTTGGAAGTCGATTAAGAATTTCTCAACGATATCTGCTAAATCACCTTTGAAAGCACCGTATCCTTGACCTTCATATTGTGACTCTAATGTAGCGATTGATTTATCCGTCAAGCTTGAATAAATGGTCAACAAGTTAGAGATACCAGGTTTATTTTCTTTATCATATTTAATGATTCCGTCAGAGTCTGTAACTGCACTTCTGATTTTTTTCGCAGCAAGGCGTGGTTCATCTAATAATGAGATAAAGTTTTTCTGATTGTCATCACTCTTACTCATTTTTTTAGTAGGGTCTTGTAAACTCATGACACGGCCACCGACTTTAGGCATTTGAATTTCAGGTTTAACAAGCACATCATTATAGCGACTGTTAAAGCGATCAACGAGGTTACGCGTTAACTCAATATGTTGTTTTTGGTCATCGCCAACTGGTACGATGTCTGTATTATACAAGACGATATCAGCTGCCATGAGTGGTGGATATGTGAGAAGACCGGCTGGGATCCCATCATTTTGTTTTTGTGCTTTATCTTTATATTGCGTCATACGTTCTAACTCACCGATGGATGAAATCGTTGTTAACATCCATCCTGCTTGTACGTGAGCAGGGACTTCTGACTGAATAAATAAAGTAATCTTATCTGGATTAAGTCCTGATGCAAGATAAATTGCTGCTAATTGACGAATTTGTTTGCGTAATTTCAAACGGTCTTGAGGGACTGTGATGGCATGTTGATCAACAATACAGAAGAAGCAATTATAATCATCTTGAATTTCTGCAAATTGTTTCAGTGCGCCGATATAATTTCCTAATGTAGGAATACCGCTTGGTTGAATGCCGGAAAATAAAGTTTTCATCATTAAAAAGCCTACTTTCTATCATGTATATTCTTTTTCCTATTATAACAGTATTTTAATTGTTTGTAATTTGTGATAAGGTATAAATATCAATTGGTTAGACAAGTTCATACGACTAAAGTCTGATTATTTGAATAAAAATATTTTAATTGCATTTTCTCATTTAATTTTAATGTTGACCACATATAATAAAATCATAACGTTAGAAGACAAGGGCTAAAGTTTTAAAACGTTTTGACATATATTGTGCAGTCAAACATGAAACGTTAAAAATGATGATGAATGTAAATTCATTAAACTAGGAGAGTGAGATGTATGGTAACATTATTTACTTCACCAAGTTGCACATCTTGCCGTAAAGCGAAAGCATGGTTACAAGAACATGACATTCCGTATACGGAGCGAAATATTTTCTCTGAGCATTTAACATTAGATGAAATCAAAGAGATTCTAAAAATGACTGAAGATGGAACAGATGAGATTATCTCAACACGTTCAAAAACTTATCAAAAGTTGAATGTGGATATCGATTCATTACCACTTCAAGATTTATACACAATCATTCAAGATAACCCAGGTATCTTACGTCGTCCAATCATCCTAGACGAGAAGAGATTACAAGTTGGTTACAACGAAGATGAAATTCGCCGATTCCTACCACGCAAAGTGCGTACGTTCCAATTGCTTGAAGCACAACGTATGGTAGACTAATTCAATTTTGAAGACACTTTTTTAATTTAAATATTTGACTGTTCATGGTTGATTGCGTCCGTGAATAGACACGAAACAGTGCGTCGCATGCGTGCTGTTTTTTTGTATCTTCTTTTATAAAATCACGTGTTGAGACTCGTTTTAGAGCGATGTTTCTAAGGTTGAACACGCAAGCATTATCATTTAGAAAAAAATACAATATGTTATAATAAAGATGTAAAAATGAGTATCATAAATAAGTAGTAAACAAAAAAATTGTATTTTTGAAGTTGATTTCATACAATAGGGATACTATTCATCAACTGTAAGGGAGTGTGATGATATGAGAATAGAGCGCATTGATGATATGACTGTTAAATTATTTATCACATATACGGATATTGAGGCACGTGGCTTCAGAAGAGAAGATTTGTGGACGAATCGTAAACGTGGAGAAGAGTTCTTCTGGTCAGTTATGGAAGAAGTCAATGAAGAAGAAGACTTCGTTGTCGAAGGTCCGTTATGGATCCAAGTTCATGCTTTTGAAAAAGGTGTGGAAGTGACGATTTCAAAATCTAAAAATGAATCAGAAATGGGTATGTCAGAGGACATGAACGCCTTTGAGGAAATCGACAACCATTTAAGTGATCTTTTATCTCAGTCATTCAAAGAGCATGACGAAGCTGAACCACAAAATCATGCGACAAAGAAAGAACAAAAAGCACAAAGAAGTGTATCAAGTGGTAATGTACCATTAACACCAACAGCTATTTTCAAATTTGACGACTTAGAGTCAGTCATTGCATATGCACATCGTCATAATCAGCAATTGACGCAGTTTGAAGATTTACTGTACATGTTAGACCAACAATATTATTACGTTGTTCATTTTGATGCACGTGTGACAGAAGATGAAATTCATGACTTTTACAGCCAAATGTTAGAATTTGCATCATTGAGTGACAAAACAGAATTATATCTTAATGATTACGGTAAGATTGTAATGAGCTATAACGTGACAGAACAAGTCAAACGTTATTTCACATTATAAGTATCTTAAAAAGTAGCACATTGCAACCCGCTTTTTTATCAAAGTGGAGCAGTGTGCTTTTTATTTGTTAAAAAGTGTGATGAGTAAATAACGGAATCTATGCGTGTTATAAGTTGAGGTGATTGGATGTTAACAGCTTATAACGAAAAACAAGAACGTGTGCTTGCACGTAATGCGCATAAAGATGCATCGTATTACTGTCCTGTATGTCATGAACAACTGATTCTCAAGCAAGGCAATAAAAATATTGCACATTTTGCGCATGGACGTCAGTGTGCGCATCATGCCAATGGCGAGACTTTATTACATTGTAAGTTAAAATTATTGCTATTTCATATAATGTCAAATTATGATAATGATGTACAACTCGAACCTTACTTATCGGATATTCAACAAATACCGGATATTGTTGTAGGTAAATATGCGATTGAAGTCCAATTGAGTCCATTGCCTATCCAACAAATGCATAAAAGAACGGAAGGGTTGGTGCGTGCTGGTTATCGTGTTATCTGGTTGACAACATTACCAAGATATCGACATGGTGTTTACTATTTAAACCAGCTACAACAAAATTGTATTGATCCATTGCACTGTGAGATGTACGGGATTCATCCAATTAACTATCAATTATATCGTTTGAACAATATGGTGAGTCTTACCGCACGTCAATTTCATGCAGATTGTGAGCCAATTGCATATGAACAGTTGCTTTCAGATGACATACGAAATAGTGTAGGGATGATAACAGTGCGCAAACTCGCAACGGCACGTATTATGCAATATTTAGTACAATGTCGACGTAAAAGAAGTGTCCATGACCCAGTGTTGTCACTGGTCTATCAGATGAAATTGACCGAAGCACAAGTTATTCAACTGACAGGGTTTATATTTCCAGAACAAATTCATGTGTATACGCATCCAGTGTTATGGCAGTTGAAAGTTTTTGAAGCTCTGAGATATCAACGTGATCCATGCCATGTACTAGCGCGTTGTATTAAGCTGCGTCAATTTGCAATAGGAAACTATTCATCGCTCGAAATCATTACACAATTAGTAGAGCGATATAGAAAGATTATAAAATTATAAGAAAATTATGTCTATTTTTTGACAAAAATAAACTTAAAATGAGAAAATAGTATAACTCATCTCATAAATCAAGGAGGAAAAGTATGACGAACCAAAGAACACGTACAGAACAAGAACAAAAATTTCCACAGCACACATGGGACTTAACAACGATTTTTAAAGATGATGCGGCTTGGGAAGTAGCCTATGATCAAGTAGCAAACCGTATCGGTGAAGAAGAACAATTCAAAGGACATCTCGGTGATGATGCGGAAACACTTTATGCGGCACTGAGATTACAAGATGAAATTGAAGTGGATTTGGAAGCTGTCTATGTTTATGCACATTTAAAACAAGACCAAGATACAGGGAATGATCACTATACTGGATTAGAATCACGTGCGCACCAATTAATCATCCGATTCAGTTCGGCGTGGAGTTTCTTAGTTCCTGAGTTGTTACAAATTGAAGAAGAGAAGATTCAATCATTTTTAGCATCACATGAAGGATTAAAACATTATGCCTTTGCACTAGAAATGATTAATCATAAACGTCCACATGTCTTAGATGCGGATAAAGAAAAATTATTGACGGAAGCACAAGATGCGCTATCAACACCAAGCAATGTATACAGTATGTTCGATAATGCAGACTTAACATTTGAAGATGTAACAGACAAAGATGGAAACAAACACTCATTAACTCAAGGAACATTCATTAAATATCTAGAGTCAGATGACCGCCAATTACGTCAGTCAGCATATGAAAACGTCTATAAAGCATATGGAGCATATAATAATACTTTAAGTGCAACATTAGCTGGAGAAGTGAAAAAGCATGTTTTCAATGCACGTGCTCATAACTATAAAACAGCCCGTGAACAGGCACTTAGCAACAATTACATACCAGAAGAAGTATACGATAATCTTGTAAAAACTGTACACAAATACTTGCCATTACTTCACAGATATACTGAGTTGCGCAAAAAGTTATTAGGTATTGATGACTTGAAAATGTACGATATGTATACACCACTTGTGAAGGATATTAAGTTTGATATGCCCTATGAAGAAGCAGTTGAGTGGATGTTAAAAGGATTAGCACCAATGGGTGAAAACTACTTAAAAGTCATCAAAGAAGGTTTGGATAACGGCTGGGTAGATGTGTATGAAAATAAAGGGAAGCGTTCAGGTGCATACTCTTCAGGGTCTCATCAAACAAACCCGTTTATCTTATTAAACTGGTCAGATACAGTTTCGGATTTATTTACATTGGTACATGAATTTGGTCACTCAGCGCATAGCTATTTCAGTAGAGAAAACCAATCTTCAACATATAGTGGCTATTCAATCTTTGTTGCTGAAGTTGCTTCTACTTGTAACGAAGCATTATTAAGTCATTATATGGAACAGCATCTTGACGACAAACGTCGCTTATTGTTACTAAACCAAGAGTTAGAACGCTTCAGAGCAACGTTATTCCGTCAAACAATGTTTGCGGAGTTTGAACATAAAATTCATACGATTGAAGAAGCAGGAGAGCCTTTAACTGCACACCGTATGAATCAAGAATATGCACAATTAAATCGTCAATATTTTGGTGATGTAGTAGAAACAGATGACTTTATCAGCAAAGAGTGGTCACGTATTCCACACTTCTACATGAACTATTATGTTTACCAATATGCGACAGGGTATAGTGCAGCGCAAAGTTTAAGCCATCAAATCTTAACAGAAGGTGAGCCAGCAGTAGAAAGATATGTCAATGAGTTCTTGAAAAAAGGTAGCTCAAACTATCCAATCGAACTATTGAAAAATGCAGGTGTGGATATGACAACACCACAGCCAATTGAAGATGCATTGCACGTATTTGAACAAAAATTAGATGCCTTTGAAGCATTGATGGAATCATTATAAAATGAATTCGTTTACAATTTGACGGATTTGTGAAAAGTTTAATTTTTGCAAGTTAAAGGGTTGAAACCTTGGTATGAGCATGATATATTATGAACATGAAATTAATCACATAACAAACATACCCCTTTGTTTGAAGTGAAAAATTTCTCCCATCCCCTTTGTTTAGCGCCGTGTTAGAGCACGGCGTTTTTTTTATGCTTTTTTAACGCTTAAAAAACCTCACCACAATCAGTTTTAAAGATTGTGGTGAGGTTTTAATCATAACGAGCGTGTTTATATACGAGACTTCCAGTATTCACCCTCAGGATATTTAAGTTTTTCTATTTTGCGTTGTAAAGCAAGCTTTTTCAGTTCTTTACGTAAAGTACGTTCAGGCCATTCATAGATCGTTAAAAGTTCTTCTTCTGTTACTAACTGCTTTTGCTGAATGTAATCAGCAAGTGTGGGGGGTAAACTTTTTTCAATCGTTGTCCCAATCATTTCATTAATGATGTACGTGTAAATATGATATGGATATAACCCTTCAACTTTCAAACCTTCTTCGTGAACATCTTCATTAAAAAAGACGAGTGATGGTGCCATATCAATATCCATTTCACGAGCGATGTGTAAGTCTACTTTCAAACTATCACGCAACTTACCATTGTTGATATCTTCTTGGAAAACATCATAATCAAGACCAGCATTAACGATACATTTCGCAATCATATCTTCAGTGACAATGTCACAATTCGGTATAATCTCATTTTGTAACAAATGCATAAAACGATGTGCACGTGAGCGACCTTGTAATTCGGCTGCTTTGAAGACGAGTGCAATATTATCTCGGTCTGATGTGCTTTGTGCTTGGCACTTAGTCAGTACGCGTAAAGATGGGTTCAAAATATGACGAATAGAGATATATTGATGATATTCAATTCTTAATTTAGCTAAGATAGCGGATAATTTAAAGCTGTCTTTACAAAAAGGATCAAAAAAGGAATAGATCTCAATTTTGCTTACAGGAGTAAGGTCTGAATTGTTTTGATAATCCTTATTACTCGCTATAACCTTTAATTCTTCCGTCATTTTGTTCACCTACAATTAGTTTTCTGTGTTAACCATATAGTTTGCAGTTAATCGAAGTCTTTCGTACAAATAATCGCCAACACCGTCTGGAAATTGAGCTGTCTCAATGGCTGTGTGCATATTTTCTAACCATGCATCTTTGGCATGATGATCAATGACAAATGGCATATGTCGTTTTTTTAACATTGGATGACCATGTTCTTGCGTGTATAAGTCAGGGCCACCTAGAAATTGTGTTAAAAATTGTTTTTGTTTACGTGCTGTTTCAGCAAAATCGCCTGGGAACAAGTGGTTAATACGATCGTCATTTTCAACAAGTGTATAAAAATGATCAATCATACGATAAAGTGCTTCTTGTCCAATGATTTCGTAAGGCGTTTGTTTCATGCGTATCACCTTTTAGTTTTGTTATATATATAAATAATAACACGAAATTTTCCATTTCAAAGTAAAAACACTTATAACAACAAGGTTATGAAATAAGTTGTTAAAAACTGGGGAAAATATACGAAGTTGCATCGAAATGAATGGTGCTAAGTTAAAAAATATATAGAAAAAGGAAAGACAGAAATCTACATGTAAAAATAGCTTCTGTCTTTCCAAGATTTATTCCATACTTTGACGTCTTTTGAAGAAACGCTGCACCTTATTTAAAGGTGTCTTGTGAGTTAAGTGATAAGTATCTAATATTTGAGTGAATGCTTCATAACCATCATGATAATCATCGACTTCAAATTCTAATTCAAAATCTTCAGTACCTAAATATTCGCTATAATCTAAGACAACTAAACCAGAAGGCGTAGTTGTTTCAAGTCGATGTGTTGTAAGATATCCTAATATTGTAAGTTGTGATGCATCAATATGAAACTGATCCAAAACATTACGAATATCGTTTGGGATGATGTGTTCTGGTAGCTGTGCACTCGTTTTAGGCTGATATGACGTTGGATAATTATATTCTGTAAGCCCAACTTCTCCGGGAACTTTCAATGTTAATTCATTCGATTTATCTGATCGCACACGAATGCGTAATGCCATTTTATGTGACATCAATTGGAAGTCAGGTGTGTCGATATAAAAGTTTGTTTGGGTAAAAGGTGGGGTATCAGAAAAGTAAGCAGTTTTCATCGTTCTATAAGTATTTTCATCTAATAGTTGCTTGAATTCAATCTCTTGCTCAATCGCCATAGTGTGTCACTCCTTTTTGTTTATTATGCAGCAGTTTTTATAGGATGAAAAGGATTTTACAAATGCAATAATTGACCGATGAGCCGATGGGGAAATTGTGTTAAACTATAACATGATAAGGAGGAGTACCAATGCGTATTTATGTCAATGAAATTAAAATTAAAGATGATCGTATTTTATGTTATACAGAACAATCAACAGAAGGATTCACTGATGCAGGCCAAATGATAGTCGATAGTGATAATTATGCATTTGTGCACCTTTTGGATGATGGGTCAGCATTTTCTTATTTAATATTTGTGCAAGAAACATGGTCCATGTTACACGAACATCGTGACAAAAAGGTAATAATCAATGACACATTGGAGTTACCAAGCTTTAAGAATGAATTAGAGTACTTATTAGACAATATTGTTGGCAACTCTAATTATGGTAAGTCATTCGTTGAGGCGGTAGAGCAAACGTTTGAACTAGTATGAAGCGGAGTGAAGCATTATGAATCAATGGGATATTTTTCTAGCACCTTATCGTCAAGCAATTGATGAGTTGAAAATTAAACTCAAAGGTTTGAGAAAGCAATATGAAGTTACGGAACATCACTCACCGATTGAGTTTGTGACAGGCCGTGTCAAACCGATTACGAGTATTATCGATAAGGCAAACAAAAGGGGCATTCCTTTTGACCACTTAGCAGAAGAGATGTATGACATTGCAGGGTTACGCATGATGTGTCAATTTGTAGAAGATATTGATAAAGTCGTAGAACTGTTGCGTCAACGTGAAGACTTCAAAGTGGTAGAGGAACGTGATTATATCAGCAATACAAAGCAAAGTGGATATCGTTCATATCATGTCATTATTGCGTATCCAATCGAAACATTGAATGGGAAAACAACAATACTTGCAGAAATTCAAATTCGTACGTTAGCGATGAATTTTTGGGCAACGATTGAACATACATTGCGCTACAAGTATGACGGTGATTATCCACCAGAAATTCAAAATCGACTTGAACGTGCAGCAGAAGCAGCCTTTTCTTTAGATGAAGAAATGTCTGAGATTAAGGATGAAATTCAAGAAGCACAGAAATATTATTCAAAAAAACGTGCACATAAGCATGAGGACAGTGAGGTGTAACGATGCGCTATGTGATCCTTTCTAAGGGGGATGCTAAGTCAGAAGCACTGAAACATAAGATGATGCGGCATATGCAAGATTTCAAAATGATAGAAGACAAAGAAAATCCTGAAATTGTCATCTCTGTCGGAGGAGATGGAACCTTATTGCAGGCTTTCCATCAATATAGTCATATGTTATCTCGATGTGCATTTGTAGGTATACATACTGGCCATTTAGGGTTCTATGCTGACTGGTTACCGCATGAAGTAGAAAAGCTTATCATTGAAATACACAACTCAGAATTCCAAGTGATTGAATATCCATTGTTAGAAATCATTGTCCGCTATAATGACGATGGTTATGAAACGCGGTATTTGGCACTCAACGAAGCAACGATGAAAACTGAGAATGGCACAACGCTTGTAGTGGATCTAGATATTCGAGGTCAACATTTTGAACGCTTTCGTGGGGACGGTCTCTGCGTGTCAACACCATCAGGTTCAACAGCATACAATAAGGCGCTAGGTGGGGCACTTATACATCCGTCTTTAGAAGCGATTCAAATTGCGGAAATTGCATCAATTAATAACCGTGTGTTCCGTACAGTAGGATCACCGCTTGTGTTACCTAAACATCACACATGTCATATTAAGCCTGTTAATCATGATGTCATTTTGACAACGATTGATCATGTCAGTGTGAAGCATAAAAATGTGAATGCCATTCAATATCGTGTAGCGAATGAAAAGATTCGTTTTGCACGTTTCCGTCCATTCCCATTCTGGAAACGTGTGCATGATTCATTCATTTCAAGTGGTGAAGATGTGTGATTTTTACGTATCGTGTCACAGAGGTTCAGACGCTTAAAACTTTTTTATATCAACAACGTTTTTCGAAAAAGACGATTAGCGCCATAAAACAAAATGGCGCTTTACTTGTGAATCAACATCCAAGAACAGTTCGACACCTGTTACAAGTTGGAGATGAAGTGATTGTACAGTTGCCTGATGAGATTCCGAGTACATCTCTGATTCCTTTCAATCAGCCACTCCATGTTTTATATGAAGATACGTGGCTGTTAATCATTGCCAAGCCGGCACATCAGAATAGTGCACCTTCACGTGAACATCCACATGAAAGTCTTGTTGAGCAGGCGTTGGCGCATATGCAGTGGCGAAAAGAAACGGGGATCCCGCATATTGTGACACGTTTAGATCGTCATACAATGGGAATTGTAGTGATAGCAAAATCACGCCATGTCCATCATTTGATGTCATTGACTGAGATTGAGAAAATTTATGAATGTTTGTGTGTTGGAAGGTTAACAGCATCGGATGTGATTGAAGCACCGATTGGTCGTGCGTCAGACAGTATTATTAATCGTATCGTGACAAAAGATGGAAAATACGCAAAAACATTATACACACCCATACAAACAACGGGCGATTATACTTGGTGTCGTGTCACACTATTGACCGGAAGAACGCATCAAATACGTGTGCATTTTCAACATATCGGACACGGTATTGTAGGTGATGGACTATATGGTATGTTACATCACCGTTATGATACACAATTGTTAAAGTGTGCAGAAATAAAATTTGTACATCCCATCACAGATGATATCGTTCATATAAAATCGCAAACACCTGATTTTGGACAAATACTTACAACACTATAAATTTACATATTGGAGGTGACGCATATGTCAGTTGAAAATGAAATGTTAATCCAAGATGATGAAGAACAATACAATAAGCCACTGTTAGATGATCTGATTCAAAAAGATGATATTGATGGCTTCAGAGAAGAATTCTTATCAATGCATGCGTACGATCAAAGCGAATACTTTGAAGAAAGTGATGCAGAGATACGTCAGAAAATGTATCAGTACTTATCACCAGAAGAAGTCGCTGATTTCTTTGAACACTTAGAAATTGATGAGTCTGATTATGAAGATTTATTTGAAGAGATGAATGCGACATATGCCAGTCACATTTTAGAACACATGTCATACGATAACGCAGTAGACATTTTAAATGAATTGTCGAAGCGTAAAGTGGCAAGTCTTTTAATGTTAATGGATCGTGAAGAAGCTAAAGAGATTAAAGCATTGCTCCATTACGATGAAGATACTGCCGGCGGTATTATGACAACAGAATATATTTCGTTAACAATTAATACGCCAGTTCACGAGGCATTGATGCATGTTAAGGCACAAGCACCCGATGCCGAAACAATCTACATCATTTTTGTCGTGGATGAACAGAAAAAACTTGTTGGTGTCTTATCGCTCAGAGATTTGATTATTGCTGAAAATGACGCATATATTGAAGATATTATGAGCGAGCGTATCATCAGCGCAAATGTTGCGGATGACCAAGAAGATGTTGCGCAAATGATGAGAGACTATGACTTTATCGCTATGCCAGTAGTCGATTATCAAAATCATCTACTCGGTATTATCACAATCGATGATATCGTCGATGTTATCGATGAAGAAGCGAGTGAAGACTACTCACGTTTAGCCGGGGTATCAGACATCGACTCTACGGATGATACAATCTTTCAAACTGCGCTTAAGCGTTTACCATGGTTATTGATCTTAACTGTACTTGGTATGATTACGGCATCCATACTTGGATCATTTGAAGAAACGTTAGAGAAGGTTGCATTATTGGCTGCTTTTATTCCAATTATTAGCGGGATGTCAGGGAACTCTGGAACACAATCATTAGCCGTTTCAGTCCGTAATATTTCAACGGGTGAAATCAATGAAAAGAGTAAGTTTAAGTTGGCATTGCGTGAATCTGGAAGTGGCTTTTTAACGGGTATCACATGTGCCGTGTCACTTTGTTTAATTATCATTATTATTTATCAACAGCCGTTTCTTGCGTTGATTGTAGGAACGAGCTTAACAATTGCAATGACAGTAGGGACAACTATTGGTTCAGTCATTCCGCTTTTTATGAACAAATTAGGGATTGACCCGGCCGTAGCGAGTGGACCATTTATTACAACAATTAATGATATCGTGAGTATGTTGATTTACTTTGGTTTAGCAACATCATTCATGAACTATCTTATCTGAGGGGGACATCTATGGAATTTGTGTCACTTGTCGTCGTCATAATTGCGGCGTTATTAACACCTATTTTGCTCAGTAAGTTAAAAATCGCATTTTTACCAGTCGTTGTTGCTGAGATATTAATGGGAATAGTGATTGGTAATTCTTTTTTAAACCTTGTGCATCGAGATGAAGTGTTAAATATTCTATCGACACTTGGTTTTATCTTTTTAATGTTTTTGAGTGGTCTTGAAATTGACTTCAATGCCTTTAAAAAAGATAAATCGAAAAAGAATCAAGAAGTGAGTAAAGAACCAAGTCATTTGAAGTTAGCAATGTATGTTTTCATGCTTATCATGATTGTATCGATTATTCTTGCTTATGGATTTAAATGGGTAGGTCTTATTGATGATGTATTGTTAATGGTGATTATTATCTCAACCATATCACTCGGTGTTGTCGTTCCAACATTGAAAGAAATGAATTTAATGCGTACAACGATTGGTCAGTTTATTCTGTTAGTCGCTGTTCTAGCTGACTTAGGAACAATGTTGTTACTAACACTTTATGGTGCGATTAACGCATCTGGTGGTGGAACAATTTGGCTTATCGGTATTCTTGTCGTTTTTACCATTTTATTCTATTTTCTTGGCGGCCTATTTAAAGGTGCGCCATTGATTAATAAATTGATGGATGGTACAACACAAATAGGCATTCGTGCAGTCTTCGCGCTTATTATTTTGTTAGTTGCACTCGCAGAAGGTGTGGGAGCAGAGAACATTCTAGGTGCATTTTTGGCAGGTGTCGTAGTATCTTTACTTGGCCCAGAACAAGACTTAGTGGAAAAGTTAGATTCATTTGGTTATGGCTTCTTCATTCCAATCTTCTTCATTATGGTCGGCGTTGATTTAGACATCCCATCATTAATCAAAGAGCCAATGCTCTTAATTATCATTCCGATATTAATTATTACTTTTGTGGTATCTAAGCTTATTCCAGTTATGGTGATACGACGTTGGTTTGATATGAAAACGACGATTGCATCCGGGTTTTTATTAACATCGACTTTATCACTTGTTATCGCAGCAGCCAAAATCGCTGAAAGTCTTGGGACAATCAGTGAAGAAATATCTGGTATTATGATTTTAAGTGCAGTTATCACATGTGTCTTTGTGCCGATTGTGTTTAAACGTCTCATTCCTATTCCAGACGAGATGCAGCGAACAATCAAAGTGGCGATGATTGGGAAAAACCAACTGTCTATTCCAATTGCTCAGAACTTGAGTTCACAGCTATATGATGTGACGTTGTATTATCGTAAGGATTTAACAGATCATCGCACGCTTTCGAATGATATTACGATGGTTGAGATTTCGGATTATGAATCTGAGATGTTGAAACGACTGGGCTTATTTGATAGTGACATCGTTGTATGTTCAACGAATGATGATGAGATTAACCGCAAAGTAGCGTTAATGGCGAAAGATTATGGCGTAGAACGTGTCATCTGTCGTCTTGAAACGAACGACGAGGATCAGGCATTGCGCAGTAAAAATATTGAGCTATTCAGTAACTTCCAAAGCAACCAAATTTTACTTAAAGGTATGATTGAGACACCGAATATGTTAAATCTATTAAGTAATGTGGAGACATCATTATATGAAATTGGGATGTACAATTACGCATTTGATCAAATGCAATTACGTAACTTCCCGTTCGGTGGAGACATTATTTTCGTACGTATTATTCGAAATAACGAATCAATCGTGCCACATGGTGATACGCAGTTACAATATGGTGACCGCCTCATTGTGACAGGTACGAAAGAATATGTAGATCAACTGAAAATTGAATTAGAAATGTTTTAGCAAAAAGGACTGACAGTATAGATACTGCCAGTCCTTTTTTGACAAATAGAAACAGGTTATGACGATGCATAACCTGTCACAATATAGATTATCGAATAGCATGGAAACCTGCGTCGACATGGATATTTTCACCTGTCACACCTGATGAGAAGTCGCTAAGTAAATAAGCAGCTGTTTTACCCACTTCTTCTTGATCCACATTACGCTTCAATGGGGCACGTTCTTCAATCATTTTTAAAATCGTATTGAAATCGCCAACACCACGTGCGCTCAATGTGCGAATTGGACCAGCAGAGATGGCGTTAACACGAATATTGTCTTGACCTAGATCGGCAGCTAAATATTTTACAGAAGCTTCTAAACTCGCTTTTGCGACACCCATCACGTTGTAGTTAGGGACAGCGAATTCGCCACCGATGTAGCTTGATGTAACGATACTGCCACCATCATTCATAATTTTACGTGCTTCACGCGCAACAATTGTGAGTGAATAAGAACTGATATCTTGTGCGAGTAAAAATCCTTCACGTGATGTATCTGAATAGCGACCACGAAGGTCTTCAACGTTTGCAAAAGCGATTGAATGAAAGACGCCATCGATATGACCAATATCTTTGCCGATTTGTTCAAAGCCGTTAATAACGTCGTCGTCACTTTGAACATCGATTTGATAAACGTGTTTTTCTGATTGATTGAGTTGGTCAATCAACTTGTCTAATTCTTTGAAACTTCTTTCTTTACGGTATGTAAAAACGAGATTGGCACCGAGTTGGTCTAATACTTTTGCGACACCGAAAGCGATGCTACGTTTATTCGCAATGCCCATGATTACAAATGTTTTATTGTCTAAATTCATCACTATAAAAAGCTCCTTTTCAAATTATCGATCGATTAGCTTAATTTTAACATCTGGTACTAAAATATGACAACGATAAACCATTGTATGTGAGACATAAGAGTATTAGAAAAACCATTGGCCGAAACGGCGCAATGGCTTAAAAATCAATGGTCATTAACATTTCTTTGTGCTGCGTGAATAATTTGATGACGATATTTGTAGATATTACGTGCAATTGATTTCAATACAGCATACAGCGGTACAGCAACTAAGATAAGCACAAAGCCACCGAGACTACCAGAAGCTAAAATAACGACGATAATTGTTAATGGGTGAATGTTCAGTGATTTACCCATGACATTCGGTGTAATGACATTTCCTTCTAATTGTTGAGCGATTAATGTCACGATACACACCCAAATGAATGTTGTTGGACTTTGGATAATTCCAAGAATACCGGCAGGCAAGAATGCCATCCACGGTCCAAGAAACGGGATCATGTTTGCGAAAATAGCAAACATCACAAGTAATAATGTATATTCCAAGCCGATAATTGTGTAGCCAGCATATAAGATAGCTCCTAAAATCAAGCTGACAGTTACTTGTCCTTGAATATATGACATTAATGTTTGGTTTAAGTCTTTTAATAAGTTCACAACAAAAATTTTGCGTTCACCATTAAAAAATCTTGCAACAGCAGGAATAAAGCGTTCGTGATCTTTTAACATATAAATTAAGAAGAATGGTACTAAAATCAATAAGAACAGAGTCGAGATAACGCTTGTTACGATATTTAATGAATTTGATAATATTTCTGATGTCATCGCACCAAATTTAGAGATCATCTCATTTATCTTCTCTGTAATCTCATTAGGTAACTTATCACGTTGATCTAATGCAAAGTTGATCAGATTTTGTGTTTCTCTTTGTAAATATGGTAATTGATGAATTAAGTTTTCAATTTGTGTTGCGATAACCGGGCCTACAACGCCAAAAATGGCACCACTAATTGCAGTTAAGGCTAATAAAATAATTGTAATACTTGCCCATCTTGGTACACGGCGTTTCTCCATCATTTTTTGGAATGGCAAACAGATATAAAATAAAAATCCACTAATGAGCAGTGGTAGTAAAATCGATTGAACGATAATAATAATTGGTTTGAATATAAAATGAACTTCTATAAATAGTTTTATGATTAAAAATAGTAGTAAAACAGCTATACCAGTTCGAAACCAGGCTTTATTAGTCATTCTTGAACCTCCTTTAAAAATAGAATATAACCATTATAATCTAAAAGTAACCAGTGTAAAAGATAGAATACAACATAAATAAAGAAAGTTAAGACCATAGTAAAATTATGGGATAAAAAATGATGGATGCACAAAATTTTTATGGCGGATTCAAGAACTATGAAATTATGAAATGCGTTTATTTTTAGGGGATTGCATAGATAATGATGTAAAAAAATGAATGTTATTTTATATGCTGCAAAAAATTTTAAGTTGCACGGAACCGAATTTTATGGGTATACTTGTGTCAGATTTATCAGAAAATTGAATAGAGTGAAAATCAACGGGGGTATGTGTATGGTAGAAACAATTGTGGGATGGCTGAATACAGTTGTTTGGAGTAAACCACTTGTATTCGGATTGTTATTTACAGGTATTTCGTTTAGCTTAATGACACGCTTTTTGCAATTACGACATTTTAAAGAAATGATTCGGTTAATGTTCCAAGGGGAGAAGTCACCGACCGGAATTTCAAGTTTCCAAGCCATAGCCTTATCATTGGCAGGTCGTGTCGGAACAGGTAATATCGTTGGGGTTTCAACAGCGATATTCATCGGGGGCCCTGGTGCAGTATTCTGGATGTGGATTACGGCATTTTTAGGTGCAGGTACAGCATATGTTGAATCGGCACTCGGTCAAATATTTAAGCGAGAAGAAGAAGGCGAGTACCGCGGGGGACCCGCTTATTACATTGAACAAGGGATTCAAGGGAAGTTCGGTAAGATTTACGGGTTGTTATTCGCACTCGTGACGATTGTATCAGTAGGACTTTTACTGCCAGGTGTACAATCGAATGCAATCGCAAGTTCAATGCACAATGCTTTTGGTATTCCGACATGGATTATTGCAGTGTTACTCATCATCATTTTGTCACTCATTATTTTTGGTGGTGTTAAATGGATTGCCACAGTTGCAACAGCAGTTGTGCCTTTCATGGCAATCATTTATATTTTGATGGCCGTCATCATTATCGTATTAAATATTCAACAAGTACCAGCATTATTCGCGCTTATTTTCAAATCAGCATTCGGTATGGAAGCGGCATTTGGTGGTATCATCGGTGCCATGATTGAAATCGGTGTAAAACGAGGTTTATACTCAAACGAAGCTGGTCAAGGGACGGGTCCACATGCAGCTGCAGCAGCAGAGGTATCTCACCCAGCAAAACAAGGTCTTGTACAAGCATTTTCAGTGTATGTAGATACATTATTTGTTTGTACAGCAACAGCATTAATTATTTTAATTTCAGGTACATACAATACAACAGATGGAACAACAGCGGCAGATGGTTCGCCACGTCTGATACATGACGCAGGTGTGTATGTTCAAAGTGCAGACGGTAGTAAGGACTACTCGGGAACTGCTATGTATGCACAAGCAGGTATCGACAAGGCACTTCAAGGGTCTCATTATCATTTTGATCCTATGTTCTCAGGCTTCGGTTCTTATTTCATTGCGGTTGCACTGTTCTTCTTCGCTTTTACAACAATATTGGCATACTACTATATCGCTGAAACGAATGTGAGTTTCATTACCAATCGTTTGGCAAAAAATCAAAACAAGTTATGGCGTAATGTCATTCGTGTCGTTTTAATTGGTGCAACAGGATATGGTGCAATCAAAACTGCCGATGTGGCATGGGCGATGGGTGATCTTGGTGTAGGTATGATGGCGTGGCTCAACATTATCGCAATTTGGCTATTGCTCAAACCAGCGATGCACTCATTGAAAGATTTTGAAGCACATAAAAAACAGCATGGTACGGGTAAAACAGCAATCTATCAACCAGATCCAAAAGATGTACCAAATGCAACATTCTGGTTAGAAGACTACCCAAAACGCTTGCGTGAAGAAGGCATTGAATTGCCGAAAAAATAATTGCATGATTGAAAATGCAACATAAGTGTATATCAGTGGCGTCTCCTGTTACAATTGAAGTAATTTGTAAGGGGAGGCGCTTTTTATATGTCAGAATTTCAAGTGGGCGTCGTCAATAAGACGCAGTTTACGAGTCAATATTTGGCACGTGACATCACTTTATCTATTTATTTACCAGAAGATTATTCAGAACAGGATCAAGCCAATATTATTTTTTGTTTTGATGGCAGGGACTTTTTGCAGTTTGGTCAAATTCATCGTGTGTACGAACGATTGAGACAACGAAATGAAGTTTCACGCGCAATATTTGTCGGTTTTCACTATGAAGATGTCGACAATCGTCGCATAGAGTTTCATCCACAAGGTAATAAAGCGGCAGCAACTGTTCAAACAACGGTACAAGAAATCATCCCGTGGATTGAGCAAACATTTGCAACATATGCACAGCCTGAAGGACGTATTCTTCTCGGAGATAGCTTGGCGGGTAGCATTGCATTGTTAAGTGCGCTTTCATTTCCACGTGTCGTCAATCAAGTCGGTTTGCTTAGCCCACACAGTGACGAAGTCGTTCTACAATTATTTGAGCGCTGTCAGTTTCAGGAGTTATTGAATATTTGGCATGTGATTGGTAAAGAAGAGATAGACTTTCAGTTGCCAACAAATGGAAAACGTGCTGACTTTTTAACGCCGAATCGGACGTTAAGTACACGCATTGAAAATTCAGCCGCACAGTATTTTTATAACGAATTGGATGGGGGACATAACTGGAAAACATGGAAAACTGTACTCCCTGAGATGTTAAAATACTTTTTGAGTAACCAATAACTTAAAATTTTGCTATAATGGAAACAAACATAAACAAAGGAGGAATTTCCATGATTTTAGGATTAGCGTTAATTCCATCAAAAAGTTTTCAAGATGAGGTCAATGCTTATCGTAAGCGTTACGATAAACAATATATTAAAATTCAGCCTCATATCACGATTAAAAGTCATTTTGAAGTGGATAATGCAGAACTAGAAGCGGTGAAAGCAGATATTAAAACACGTTTAGAAGGAACACAACCTGTTGAAATTCATGCAACAAAAGCTTCTAACTTTGCACCTACAACGAATGTGATTTATTTCAAAGTAGAAAAAACAGATGCGTTAGATGATTTATTCAAGCGCTTTGACGGGGAAGCATTTTACGGTGAAGCAGAGCATCCGTTTGTGCCACACTTCACGATTGCACAAGGTTTGACAAGTCAAGAGTTTGAAGACATCTACGGTCAAGTTCGTCTGGCTGGTGTTGATCACAAAGAAACAATCGATCAATTATCATTATTACAATTCGATGAAGCAGCTGATAAGTGGCAAGTCATCGAAACATATCCATTCGCTTAATAAAAAAACGCCCAGTATATAGGGCGTTTTTTTATGTGGTACGGTGTAGTTGTTTCAAAAAATAAAAACCGTAAAAACAAGCTAAAAAGAAGATAAGACATGCAGAAAAGTAAAATGTATAAATTGGACTCCCGAAAAATTGTGACAGTGGGCCACCGATAATCGGTCCAGCCATCGCTCCAAAACCTTGAATACTGTTAATCACGCCCCATGTTTCTTCTTGTTCGGTAGGGTGAATAAAACCAGCCATGAATGTATTCCAGGACGGGAGAAGTAAACCATAAATTAACCCTACAAGTAATGCGATTCCCCATACGATAAAAATATTCGTAATAAATGTGAATGAAATCATTGCAATACCATAACAAAGAAAACCGACGAAGATCATGCTGTACATAAAGCGGTGTGCAAAGTGATCAATGAGCTTAGATAGTCCGAGCATTGATATCGTACAACCGATACCTCCGATAATTATCGCAGCTGTGTATTCAACCGTCGTCACGCCAACAATATTAATCGCATATTGCGGTAAAACCGGAATCAATGCACTAATCGCAATCCCTTGCAATAAAATTCCTGGAAATAAAATGATATGACGTCGTGATACACTCACAATTTGTTTGAATTGTTCACGTACATTTTTCGTGTGATAGTCGGTGAGTCGAACTTTTACGAAAAAGTAGAGTACAAATGCGATTGCAACAATAAGTGGCATTAAGAAATTGAACGTAATGGGATGACTTTTGAAGATGAGATTCATTCCAATCATCCCAACAAGCAAACCAGCTAGCCATGCAAAATACACATAGCCCATCTGTTTTCCACGTGTTCTTTCATCGACGTTTGCCAACATAATGACCCATATTGGACATACTGCAATTCCTAACATGAGCGCACTTACGATGAGTACGATAGGAGAAATTGGCATAAAGATGACGAGCATTAAGCTAAACAATGCTAAGACAAATCCTAACGTGAGTACAATACGTGGACCCCATCGTTTTAGAATAAAACCGATAAAAAAGTTAGAAACTGCATCGGCAATAAAGTGCACAGAAATAGCAGCAGAAGTAATACCAACAGCTATGGAAGTTGCTGTTGGTAACAAAGGTAAATAACTGAGCACGTACATGCCACGTGCAAACTCCATAAGAAATAATATGATAATTAATAAAGAAAAGTTTTTCGTATAGTCTTTATTATTTGACGAGTAATCTTGCATATAAAGGAACCTTTCCATAAACATTTTGATATGCAGTCGAATCATAAAGTAAGTGAAGTAAGTCGTTACAAAGTTTTTGCGTCGCATGTTCAATGCGTGCATCAGTGATATGCTGCACCATTTGATCTAATGCATCATTATGTTGCAATAAATGTGTCACGATTTCAATTGCATCGTCAGGTGTATCGGCAATCTTGCCGAAGCCTTTTGATTCGAAATAGTAGGCGTTTTCAAGTTCTTGACCTGGCGCAGGATTTAAGAAAATCATCGGTGTTCGACGCGCTAATCCTTCCGAAATCGTAATGCCACCCGGCTTCGTAATCATGAGATGACTGACAGCCATCCATGCATTCATCTCTTTCGTATATCCGAGAATTAAGACGTTATTATTATTTTTGAATGCAGTTGAAAGTTGACGTTTTAAGTCTTTATTACGCCCACATATCATAACAACTTGTGCACGTGGTGTGTTGGATAAAATGCGTTCTATCATTGTATGGAAGCCTTTTGATACACCAAAAGCACCGGCTGACATAAGAATTGTAGGTGCAGTTGGATCCAAATGGTTTTGATAGCACCACTCTACACGATCAATAGGCGCTTCAAATTGTGCAGATACTGGAATTCCAGTCACTTTTGTGTGATCATTCGGAATACCTATGTTTGTTAGTTCTGCCTTCAAATCATCAGTTGCGACATAATAGCGTGATGAGTTCGGAGTGATCCAGTTTTTGTGCATACGGTAGTCTGTAATCACTGTTGCGATTGGTATATTCATATTAAATTGTTGTGTTAATACCGACATAACAGGCGTTGGAAAAGTTAACAAGATTAAATCAGGTTTTTCCTTTAAAAGTAGATTTAATAGTTTGTTCAACCCATAGTATTTATAGAAGCATTTGTCTATTTCATCTGGGCGACTGTAATAGAATGCTTGATACATGCGACGGAAATATTTAAAACTATTAATATACCATTGTTTACAAATAGTTGTTATGACAGGGTGTGCTTCTAAAAATAAGTCATGCTCGATAACCGTAAGATCATCCAGGTGCATCTTATTTAAATGCGACACAATACTGTTCGTGACTTGGATATGGCCATTGCCAAAGGAACCGGTCAGTATTAATATTTTTTTCTTTTGAGTACTCATATGAGTAGCCTCCAATATTATTTAGATGCAAAGGGAGCGCCTGAGCATAGGTGTTTCATTATGAAAGACTGTCTAGCGCTATCGAAATCAAATTTATATAAGTTGTATCAACGTAAAATAAGGTGAAATCCTTTAACATCTCATCATTTAACCATAGTTTGCCAGTATCCTAAAAATTGTGAAAAGAAAAAGTCAATTTCAATGAGACGCATATACGTTATAATTTATTCTATTATCTTAATATATTGACGCAATGAGATACAACATGAGAAATAATGTCAGATGAAAAAATGATCTACAACTTATATAATTTTATGGTGAAACGTGTATAATGAATGAGTGTATAAAAAAGGAGAGATATGTGTGAATGCGCAAGAACTTTTTCAACATATATTAATGAAACAAGTAGTTGGAACATTAGATAGAGAAATAGATGATATCACGACAGACTCTCGCACTGCTAGAGAAGGAAGTATCTTTGTGGCTTCTAAAGGCTATACAGTGGATAGTCATCGCTTTGCGCAAAATGTTGTAGCGCAAGGTTGCCAAGTCGTTGTCGTGAGTCGTGAATTAGAGTTAACAGGTGATGTAACACAAGTGATTGTGCCTGATACATTGCGAGTGGCGAGTCATCTTGCTCATCGCTTGTATGATTTTCCTAGTAAAAAGATGACAACAATCGGTGTGACAGGGACAAATGGTAAAACATCAATCGCTACGATGATACATCATATATTCCGCAAATTGAATAAAGGCAGCGCCTATTTAGGGACAAATGGCTTTCAAATAAATGAGCACGTCACAAAAGGGCAAAATACGACACCAGAGACGGTATCCCTTACTAAAAAATTGCATGAAGCCGTGCAAGCAGATGCATCCGCAATGACATTAGAAGTATCATCACACGGATTGAGCTTAGGGAGATTGAGTGGGGTTACATTTGATGTTGCGATATTTTCAAATTTAACACAAGATCATTTAGACTTTCATGGGACGATGGAAGCATATGGTCATGCAAAATCGTTGCTATTTAGTCAATTAGGCCAGGATGTGTCGCAATCGAAATATGCGATTGTGAACAATGATGATGCCTTTTCAGAGTCTTTAAAGGCTGTCACACCATATGAAGTATTCACATATGGAATCGAACAAGATGCGCAGTTTATGGCGAAAAATATTGAAGCAACCCTACAAGGTGTTACTTTTGACTTCGTTACTCCTTTTGGGACGTATCCTGTAAAGTCACCTTATGTTGGTGAATTCAATATCGCAAACCTTATGGCAGCAATGCTCGGAGTATGGGCGAGTGGCGAAAGTTTAGAGCGAGTGACACAGGTAGTTGAAGCGCTAGAGCCTGTTGAAGGCCGACTAGAAGTACTTGACCCATCATTGCCGATTGATTTAATTATTGACTATGCACATACAGCAGATGGTATGACAAAGTTAATCGACGCAGTACAACCGTTTGTGAAACAGAAGTTAATCTTTTTAATCGGCATGGCAGGTGAACGTGATTTGACGAAGACGCCAGAAATGGGGCGTGTTGCTTCACGTGCAGACTATGTTATATTAACGCCTGACAACCCAGCAAATGATGATCCTAAAATGTTGACGGCAGAGTTAGCGAAAGGGATGACTCATGATAACTATGTAGAATTCACAGATCGTGCAGAAGGTATTCGACACGCCATTGAAATGGCTGAACCGGGCGATACTGTTGTCTTAGCATCAAAAGGACGTGAACCTTTCCAAATTATGGCTGGTCATGTAAAAGTACCACATCGTGATGATTTGATTGGTTTAGAAGCTGCCTATGAGAAGTTTGGAGGTCGTCCAGATGAAGATTAGAGAAAGCCATAGCGAAGGATATTCAGCGAAAGTGTTTATTTATGAGAATAAAAAGGAAGATTATTTTGTTGTTGCAGTGCCAGACTTACATTGGTCTATCATGATCGATGATACGCTATTTGGTGAAGCACTGACAGAACACCTCATGATGCACTTATTCAATGTACTTGATGAAGATGAAGCAGAAGTATTAGCGTTACGTATTACACAATGGGTACAAGAAACATAGATTAGAAGGAGTTTTGAGATGAGTATCAAAGATGAAGTATCAGCACGTAAAACCTTTGCGATTATTTCGCATCCGGATGCTGGGAAAACAACATTGACGGAAAAGCTATTATATTTTAGTGGTGCGATTCGTGAAGCAGGAACAGTTAAAGGGAAAAAGACAGGTAAATTTGCAACAAGTGACTGGATGAAAGTAGAGCAAGAACGTGGAATTTCGGTTACAAGTTCTGTCATGCAGTTTGATTATGATGATTACAAAATTAATATTCTGGATACGCCAGGGCACGAAGATTTCTCTGAGGACACATATCGTACTTTAATGGCGGTCGACAGTGCAGTCATGGTAATTGACTGTGCAAAAGGAATTGAGCCACAAACATTGAAACTTTTCAAAGTTTGTAAAATGCGTGGTATTCCAATTTTTACGTTTATTAACAAATTAGACCGTGTTGGCAAGGAACCTTTTGAATTGTTAGATGAGATTGAAACAACGTTAGGAATCGAAACATATCCGATGAACTGGCCAGTCGGCATGGGTCAAAACTTCTTTGGTATTATTGACCGTCACGAGCGTACTATCGAGCCATTTCGTGATGAGGAAAATATTTTACACATCAATGAAGATTATGAATTGGAAGAGTCACATGAAATAGCAGGTGATAGTGCTTTTACGCAAGCGATTGAAGAATTAATGCTTGTTGATGAAGCGGGTGAATCATTCGATGAAGAAGCATTAAAAAGTGGTGATTTAACACCAGTATTCTTCGGGTCAGCACTTGCAAACTTCGGTGTCCAGAACTTCTTGAACGCTTATGTAGACCATGCACCGATGCCACATTCACGTCAAACGGAAGAAGATATGGAAGTGACGCCATTCGATGAACAGTTTTCTGGATTTATTTTCAAGATTCAAGCGAATATGGATCCGAAACATCGTGACCGTATTGCATTTATGCGTATTGTAAGTGGTGCGTTTGAACGAGGTATGGATGTGAAGTTACAACGTACAGGTAAGAAATCTAAAATTACGCGTTCTACAAGTTTTATGGCGGATGACAAAGAAACGGTAAATCATGCAGTTGCCGGAGATATCATTGGCTTATATGATACGGGGAACTTCCAAATCGGTGATACACTAGTTGGAGGGAATCAAAAATTCCACTTCAAAGAATTGCCGCAGTTCACACCTGAAATCTTTATGAAAGTATCACCGAAAAACGTAATGAAGCAGAAGCATTTCCATAAAGGGATTGAACAACTGGTGCAAGAAGGAGCGATACAGTATTATCAATCATTGCATACGAACCAAATTATTCTTGGTGCTGTTGGACAGTTGCAATTTGAAGTGTTTGAGCATCGTATGAACAATGAATACAACGTTGATGTCATTATGGAGCCAGTCGGCAAGAAAATTGCACGTTGGATTGAAAATGAAGACGATGTGGAAGATAAAATGAACTCAAGCCGTTCAATTCTTGTAAGAGACCGCTATGATCATAAAGTCTTCTTATTTGAAAATGACTTTGCGACACGATGGTTTGAGGAGAAATTCCCGAATATCAAATTGTATAGCCTATTATAAGTACCTTATATGTTGA